>JALZMG010000157.1 GCA_030858325.1 Actinomycetota bacterium
GTCCGGGTCACGGGTGTTGAAGATCGGCAACTGCGCCCCGTAGTGCTCCGGTTCTTCGACCCCGTCGAACACGTACACCTGGTCACCGTTCGCCGTGAGCTGCTGGTAGTACTCAGACAGCGGGAGAGGGATGCGGATGCAGCCGTGCGACGCCGGTTCCAGCGGCACCTGCAGCGCGCCGTGGATGGCGATGCCGTAGTTGAAGTAGACGGGGTTCCACAACCCCCCGAGCGCGCTCTGGCGTACGCCCTCGATACGCCGTTCGTAGTGGTAGACGCCACCGGGCGTCGTGGAGACGCCGCACTCCCCGCGCTTCAGCGGCTCGGTGCCCTCCTCGTTGCCGTACTCGCCGGGGCTGATCGTCACCTCCTCGCACCACTTCTCCCCGGTACCGCTCGACATGTGCGAGATGAGCACCGCCTTGTCACCTTGGAAGAAGATGACGACCTGTTCCGGCAGGTAGACCTCGGTGTGGTTGTCCGAATCGGCGTCGGGGCGGCGCGGCACGACGACGAGGGGATCCTGCATCCGCTGCCACATGTCGTTGGTGACGATGCCCGTCGCCTCGCTGCGGGGTGTCTGCATGATCAGCTTCTCGAACGCCCAAACCGCGGCGCGGGTGATCTCACCGAACTGCCCATCGATGGGGCCCGGGTCGAAGCCCAGTTCCTTGAGCCGGCCCTGCACGGCCTCGACGTCGTCGCCACCCATGCCCTTGCCGAGCGGCTCGTCGAGCACGGACTTCTGGGCGAGCGCCGTGGTCGGCACGGTGATCACAGCCGCAGGCGTTGGGGTCGTCGCCGGCACGGCCAGCCCGGACACGCCGATGGTGCCGTTCGTGCCGGGGCTCGCCCCCTCGTCGTCCGCGCTGAAACCACCGGCTGCGCCGGCGGCGACGACGACGCCGATCAGGGCCACGGCAGCTGCTGCCGGGACCCAACGTGTGGCGCTCGATTCAGGACGGGGAAATGCGGGACTCACGGGGGTGTGTGGGGTAACTCGCCGAAGCGTCCAGGCTACCGGCGCTCGACGGGGCGGATGGCCGCCAATTCCTTGCGCAGCCCGAACATTTCGCGCACGATCGTGGCGATGATCCCGGGTGAGCTGAGCGTCGATATACCCCTCGTGCGGGGGAAGTAGTCGACCCCGAACTGGAGGATCTCGAAGCCCGAGCGGGTGGCCCTGATGATCAGCTCGGCGTCGATGAACGAGCCCTCGCTGCGCAGCTTGACGTGGTCGAACACGCGGCGCCGGCAGAGCTTGAACGCAAAGTTGATGTCGCGGGCCTTGACACCGAACATCGTGCGGATCAGCACGTTGTAGAAGAACGTGTAGATCGCCCGCGTGTAGCCCTCGCCGGTCCGGACGAAGCGGTACGCGCTGACGATGTCGACGTCGTATTCGCGCAGCAGCCGCAATGCCCGGGGCACCTCGGTCATGTCGAACGGCAGGTCGGCGTCGGAATAGAGGATCACGTCGCCCTTGGCCGACTCGAACCCGGTCTTGATCGCCCCCCCGAGCTTGCGGTTGTGTTCGTGGTGCACGACGCTGACGTGGCGGTCGGCGGCGGCCAGGCGGTCGGCGATCTGGGCGGTGGCGTCGGTCGATGCGTCGTCGACGACGAGCAACTCGTAATCGGCGATCTCGCCGGAGGCGACCATCGTCTCGCAGACGCGCCTGGCGGCGTCCACGGCGCGTTCGACGTAGGCCTCCTCGTTCCACATGGGGAAGAAGATCGACAGCACGTCGGCGGACGGATCGTCCCTGATCACGCAGCAAGAGGGTAGCGCTGCGCCGGCGCCCGCGACCCGCGGGTCGGCGCGCCGGCGGTGTGGCCGTCTGCATGCGTAGCATCACCGTGTGCCGACGCCGATGCCGCCGCAGCCGACGCTGAATCACGAGGATCCCGGCGTCTCCTCGACACCGGTCGACGATGCCGACCAGCCCGACAGGCGATCGGGCCAGTTGACGTTCGGATGGCGGCTGGCCACCGTCGGCATGTGGGCCCTCGTGTTCGTCGCCTTCACCGGTGTGTGGAAGGCCAGTCGCGAGCTCGGCCTGGCCACGTGGTGGCTGGGCCCGTTCGGTGCCCCACAGCCGATCGTCGTGATGCTCGTGCCGTTCGTGCTGCCGTCGGCGATGGTCGTGGCCGGGCTGAACAACGCGCGCGGCCTGCCGTGGCTGGGCATCGGCGCCGGTCTCGTCACGGTGGCCATCGGCGCCGGCGATCTCGACCGTGTGGGCCGCCTCGGGCTCGTCGAAATCGGCCTCGGCGTCGCCGCCATCGGCTTCTCGGTGGCCACCGCCAGCGGCCGGTATCGCCAGCGCCGATGAACAAGGTGCTGACGGCACTCCCCGTCGGCGAGCGGGTCGGGATCGCCTTCTCCGGAGGTCTGGACACGTCGGCGGCAGTGGCCTGGATGCGCGAGCGGGGGGCCGTGCCGTACGCGTACACGGCCGACCTCGGCCAGTACGACGAGCCCGACCTGCGCGGCGTGCCGGAGCGGGCGCGGCGCTACGGGGCCGAGGCGGCGCGCATCGTCGATTGCCGGGCCGAACTGGTGCGCGAGGGGCTCTTGGCGCTGCAGTGCGGCGCGTTCCACATCACGACGGCCGGCCGGACGTACTTCAACACGACGCCGCTCGGGCGCGCCGTCACCGGCACGCTGCTGGTGCGGGCCATGCACGACGACGGCGTCGACATCTGGGGCGACGGCAGTACGTACAAGGGCAACGACATCGAGCGCTTCTACCGGTACGGGCTGCTCGTCAACCCGGCGCTGCGCATCTACAAGCCGTGGCTCGACGCGCAGTTCGTCGACGACTTCGGCGGCCGCGCCGAGATGAGCGAGTTCCTCGTGGCGCGCGGCCTGCCGTATCGCGACGTCAAGGAGAAGGCCTACTCCACCGACGCCAACATCTGGGGGGCCACGCACGAGGCCAAGTCCCTCGAGGAGTTGGCGAACGGGATGGAGATCGTGGAACCGATCATGGGCGTGGCGCACTGGCGCCCTGATGTGGCCATCACCGCTGAGGACGTGACCGTGCGCTTCGAGGCCGGCTGGCCCGTCGCCATCGGCGGACGCGAGTTCGCCGACCACGTGGAGCTCGTGGAGGAGTCCAACGCCGTCGGCGGGCGCCATGGGCTGGGGATGAGCGACCAGATCGAGAACCGCATCATCGAAGCCAAGAGCAGGGGCATCTACGAGGGCCCGGGCCTGGCATTGCTGCACGTCGCCTACGAGCGGCTGGTCACGGCGATCCACAACGAGGCGACGATCGAGAACTACCGCACGATGGGTCGCCGGCTCGGCCGGCTGCTCTACGAAGGGCGGTGGTTCGACCCGCAGAGCCTGATGCTGCGCGAGCCGCTGCTGCACTGGGTCGGCGCAGCGGTGACCGGCGAGGTCACGCTGCGGCTGCGCCGCGGCGAGGACTACTCGATCCTCGACACCACCGGCCCCGATCTGACGTACGGGCCGCATCGGTTGTCGATGGAGCGCGTGGCCGATGCCGCGTTCGGGCCGCTCGACCGAATCGGTCAGCTGACGATGCGCAACCTCGACATCGACGACTCCCGCGCCAAGCTCGACGTCTATCGCGCTGCCGGCACGCTCGGCGCCGGCAGCGACCCCCTCGGTCTCGACCCCGCCCCCCCGGTCGAGGACTGACGCCCCCGTCTTTCCATCCGAGGTTTTCGTGTACCCGGGGCTTTGCGGCCCCCCGTACGGTCACGAAAACCTCCGGTGCACGAAAACCTCGGCTGTCGTGGCGCTGGGTCAGCGGTGCTGGAGGCGGGTGATCAGGGCTCGTAGGATCGTCGTACGCGCGACCATCGTGGCGGTCTCGGCGAACTCGTGGTCGGCGTGCGCGCCGCCGCCGGCGACGCCGAGGCCGTCGAGCGTCGGGATGCCGAGGGCGGCCGTGAAGTTGCCGTCGCTGCCGCCGCCGACGGAGGTCGCCGGCGGTGCGTCGAGGCCGACATCGGACGCGGCCTGACAGGCCAGGGCGTACAGCTCGGCCGTCGCCGCAGTCTCCATCGGCGGGCGGTTCATCCCGCCGTGCACCTCCAACACGGCGTCGCCGTCCACCGCGCGCAGCGCGACCATCGCCGCCTCGACGCGTGCGCCCTCGTCCATGTTCGTCACCCGGAGGTCGACGCGCACACGCGCCTGGGCGGGCACGACGTTGTCGGCCGTGCCGGCGACGGCGACGGTCGGCGTCACCGTGGTGCCTTCCTCCGGACGGCCGAGCTCGGCGATCGCCAGCACCTGGTGGGCCGCCTCGACGAGCGCGTTGACGCCCTTCTCCGGCTCCAGCCCGGCATGGGCGGCGCGGCCGTGCACGACCACCTCGAACCCACCGGTCCCCTTGCGGCCGATCTTGATCGCCCCGCCATCGCCTGCCGGTTCCAGCACGAGCACGGCGCCACAGGCCTGCGCCCGCTCCTCGATCAGCGCTCGCGAGGCCCCCGAGCCGACCTCCTCGTCGGCCGTGAACAGCAGCTCGACGCCCGCCGGGTCGGCGAGGCCGGCGACGGCGTGGACGGCGAGCACGATGCCGCCCTTCATGTCGAACACGCCGGGTCCGAGCGCCCGCCCGTCGGCCACCGTGAACGGGCGGGTGAGCAGCGTGCCCAGCGGGAACACCGTGTCGTGGTGGCCGACGACGAGCACTCGCGGTGCGCCGCCGCCACGCCAGTGGACGTGTGGGCCGGCCGCGCTGGCGACGATCTCCGCTGCTGAACCGAGACGCCGCTTGATCAGCGCTGCTACGGCCGCCGCCGAAAGCCGGAGGGCCTCCAGCTCCAGTGACGGCGACTCGACCTCGACCAGCGTGCGCAGGTCGGCGAGCACGACATCGAGATCGACGTCGACGGTGATGGCCACGACGGCCACCGTACCGTCAGGCGCCGTCATGCCGTGGGGGCTGCGCCCCCACACCCCATCGCCGCTCGGCTCGCTGGCGCTCGCGCGATCGGCCGGCCGCGAACTCAGCCGTATCTGACCGCGGCGACGCCGACAAGGATCATGCCGATGCCCAGGGCCTGCAGGGCGCGCACCGGCTCGTCGAAGAGATAGCGACCGAGGCCGACGGCGATGACGGCCTCGACACCGAGACCGGCGGTGGAGGCGACCGACAGTCCCTGGCTGCGCACGGCCAGCGCCAGCATCACCGCGCCGACGATGAACAACACGACGAGCGACACGCTCGGCCACAATCGCGTCAACCCGTCGGACGACTTCATGAAATGCCACCGACGCTGAACGCCGCCGAGCCGGCGAGTACCCATGCCATGTGGTACAGGAGCCGCCCGGCGCGGTGCAGATACGTCACGCCGCGGGCGGGGTGCCAACATGAGACGCATGACTCGCGGGCGTCCCCTTGTTCTCGTCGTTGTGGCCGGGCTGCTGGCCGCGGCTTGCTCCGACGACAGCTCGAGCGGCGGTGCGCAGGAC
>JALZMG010000505.1 GCA_030858325.1 Actinomycetota bacterium
GGGCACCGTCGCGCTGGTGCGCTCGCCATCACGTGCCGCCGGATGGGCACTGTTCGACGACGTCCGGCTGGCGCTGGCTGTGGCCCGCGGCTCGGGCCCTGCGGTGGCCCAACTCGGTGCAGTGGCCCGTCAGGCGGGCACGCCGGTGAGTGTCCACGGCACGGGCGGGGCGTGGCTCGTCGTCGGGGAGTCGGCCCGGCCCGAACGGCTGCACGCGGCGGTGGTCAACTCGCTCGACCGCAAGGTGTGCAACACGCTCAACGTCTGCTGCCTGCCCCGCTCCCGCCCCGACCTCGTGGGGGCCTTCCTGGCCGCCGTCGACGAGGCCGCAGCGCGGCGGGGCACGGTCGCCCGTCTGCACGTGGATCGTGACTCTCAGGCGGCGATCCCCGAGCAGAGGTTCACGACCATCGTGTCCGTCACGCGAGCCGACGGGGTGCACGAGGAGCCGGCGGCGTCGATCATCGGGCGCGAGGGCCTGGCCGTCGAGTGGGAATGGGAGCAGTCGCCCGAGCTGTCGCTCGTCGTCGTCGACGACGTCGCCGAGGCGATCGAGCTGTGCAATCGCTACAGCCCGCGCTTCGTCGCCTCGCTCATCAGCGAGGACGGCGACGAGCACGACCGCTTCTACGCCGCCGTCGACGCGCCATTCGTCGGCGACGGATTCACGAGGTGGGTCGACGGGCAATACGCGCTGGCGACGCCCGAGCTGGGGCTGTCCAACTGGCAGTCGGGTCGGCTGCTCGCCCGCGGCGGCGTCCTGTCCGGGAGCGGCGTCCACACCGTGCGCTACCGGGCGACGATCCGCGACCCCGACCTCCACCGCTGACGCACCGAAACTCGGGGCGAGTCATCGTGACGGTCCTTCGCTCATTGATGCCCGGCCGAGGTCGCCGCGGTGAAGTGTTCTGCACTGCCGTGCGGGGGCGCATCAATGAGCGCTGAGCGCTGAGCGCTGGACGCGCGCTCATGGCTCATCGCGTCGTGACGGTGACGGCGACGGGGTGACTTGTACGCTCCGCGCTCGTGTCATGCGGCGGCCGAGCAGTCCCGCTGGCCGCCCGTCTCGCCCTCGTTGCAACGCTTGCCGCTGCCGTCGCCGCCTGCACCGATGCCGGCGTCGAGACGCGCTCGGCCGATCGGCTGCCACCGTCGACATCGGCCGCCGCCGACACGGCTCCGCCGACGACCGACGACGCCGCGACGGCGACCACGGAGTCGACGGATGACCGTGAGACGGCGCCACCGACGACGGGTGAATCGACGGACTCGACGGCGTCGTCGCCGCCGTCCACGGACGAACCCGGGACCGCGCCCGGCAGCGGGGCGTCGCCGCCCGATCCGGCAGGGGGCGGTGAGGACCCCTTCAGCGCCGGAGATCCCCTGTTCCCCGAGCTCGGTTCGTCGACGATCGACGTCCAGTCCTACGACGTCCGGCTCGCCTACGACCCGGCGACCGAGGTGATCAATGGGTCGGTCACGATCGCGATGGCGTCGCAGCCGACCGACATGATCGTGCTCGACGCCGGCGAGATGCGCATCGCGGCCGTCGTCGCCGACGGAACCGACGTGGCGTTCGAGCACGACGGGGACGAGCTGCGGATCGGCCCGCTGACGCCCGCGCCGACCCACGCCGTCGAGATCCGGTACCGGGACCAGGCGCAGGACGCCGGCTCGTCTCCCGGTCTGGGCGTGGGTTGGATCGCCACCGAGACGGGTTCGTACGTCCTCAACGAGCCAGACGGTGCCCACTCGTGGCTGCCCAGCAACGATCATCCCTCGGACAAGGCGCAGTGGCGCTTCGAGATCACCGTGCCCGCCGGGTTGACAGCCGTAGCCAACGGGCAGCTCGTCGAGGAACGTGCCGGCAGTGGCACGACCACGTGGGTGTGGGAGGAAACCGACCCGATGGCGACGTACCTCGTCCAGCTGCTCACCGGCGAGTACACCGTCGTCGACGGCGGTGTCGCCGGCGACGTGCCGCTCGTGCACGTGGCGCTGACCACCGACGTGGCGCAGATGCAGGAGTACTTCGAGGTCACCGACGACCAGATCAGGTTCTTCGAGCCGCTGTTCGGCCCGTACCCGCTGGAGCGCTACGGACTGGCCATCACGGAGAGCTTCGGCGGCCTGGCGATGGAGACGCAGGGCCGCTCGCTGTTTTCCCGCGAGGACCTGCCGGGCGGCCGACCGGGCGTCGTCCAGCACAACCTCCTCAGCCACGAGCTGGCCCACCAGTGGTTCGGCAACGCCGTGACGCCGGCCGATTGGAGCGACCTGTGGCTCAACGAGTCCTTCGCCTCCTATGCGGCGTGGCTGTGGCTCGATCACGTCGACCTGCTGGCGCTGGAGCAGACGGCGGCAGCCACGCTGGCGTTGCGCCAGTCCGGAATGGAACCGACCGGCGAGCCTTCGGTCGACAACCTGTTCGGCTTCGAGCGCTACGACGGCGGCGCCGTCGTGCTCCACGCGCTGCGCAACGAGCTCGGTGACGACACGTTCTTCTCCGTGCTGCAGACGTGGGTCGCCGCCAACGACGGCACGAGCGCCACGACCGAGGACTTCGTCCGCACCGCCGAGCAGCTCGCCGGCCGCTCCCTGACCGAGTTCTTCGACACCTGGCTCTACGCCGCCTCGCTGCCCGACGAGTACCCGTGAGCCCAACGCCGATTCTCAGCACCGTTTCGCGCGCATGACGCGCGAAACGGTGCTCAGAATCAATCCGTGGC
>JALZMG010000177.1 GCA_030858325.1 Actinomycetota bacterium
GGCCGACGGGTTTCCCGTCGGCCCCGCCGTCGCGCGCCGACTGGCCGCCCGGGACCTGCTCGGCAGCGCGCCATCTTCGACACCGCACCGCCCCGCCGTAGCGACCTCGTCGTTCTGCGTGAGCACATACGACAGCGTCCCGCAGCGCCGTTCGTTGACGTCTGCGTGAGCACATACGCCGAGGATCGACGTATGTGCTCACACAGAAGTGCGGTGCTCATGCAGAGCGACGGCCGGCGGCGGCGAGGGCAGCACGCACGGAGGCGATCACGCCGTCGGGGCCGGCGACGACCTGCTCGTAGGTGAACTGGTACGGGAGGAAGCCGTCGAGGATCAGCGCGTTCAGGCGACGCGAGTCGTTCGCCAGCTGCTGGCGGGTGGTGTGGAACCGGTAGCCGAGCAGTTCGACGACGACCGGCGTGTCGGCGAAACGGCAGTCGACGCGCACCATCCGGTCGCCGGCCTTCGTCAGCACCTGCTGGGTGTCGGGTCGGGGCAACCCGGCTGTGGCGGCGAGTTGGAGGAATCGGCGCTCGAGCCAGCTGTGTCCACCGCGGGTGACTGCGTCGCCGGCGAGCACGTCGAGCAGCGCGGGGATCCCGTAACGGCCCTTGCGGCGCAGCGCCACGATGCGTCGGTGCAGCAGGTCCTCGTTGAACAGGCCGTCGCGCAGACCACAGTCCAGGGCACGGGCGAGCGCTTCCGGGTCGTGTTGGCGGGCGAGGTCGATGACGGTGCGGGCCCCGCTCAGCACGTCGAGGCCTTTGGCGTGAGCCCGGTCGATCAACGGCAGCTCCAGTGTCGTGTGGACGAGGGAGCCGACGCGGTGCACGTTGCGATCGCGCAGCACAGTGAGGTGAAACGGTGGCCGCAGCGGGAACCCGTCGAAGCCGTGCAACGCCGCGGCCGTCGGTCCGGACACCCAACACGGTGGGCCGACGTCGACGACGAGCGCGACGAGGTCGCCGAGCGCGCTGCGCGGACTGAGCGTCGAGCGAAACGTGTGCGGACCGGGTTGATCGAGGATGCCGCTCTGGATCCGGCGTCGAAGCTGGCCGTCGCTCAATCCGGCGGCGTGGGCCTGTTCCCGATTGAAGGCCCCCAGCTGACCTGTCGCGTCCGCCGTCAGCCGGCGGATGGGTGTGGTCATGCGACCACTCAAGCCGACGGGTGTCATCTCCGTCCGCTACCGGCCTCTGTGCTCACACCTGTCGACGGCCGCCGTTGCCGAGCGCGCACAAACTCGCTACGGCGGGCGGTCGGCAGGCGGCAAGGCTGTGCGGATGGCGGCGATCACGTGGGGCCAGGAGATCGCCGAGGTCTACGACGCCACGTCGGCGGCGATGTTCGCGCCGGAGGTCGTCGAGCCCACGGCGCAGCTGTTGTTCGAATTGGCGCGCGGTGGGCCGGCCCTGGAGTTCGCCGTCGGCACCGGGCGCGTTGCGCTGCCGCTGCGGGCCCGAGGTGTCGAGGTCAGCGGCATCGAGTTGTCACCGCACATGGCCGCCCAACTGCGGGCCAAGCCGGGCGCCGAAACGATCCCGGTGACGATCGGAGACATGTCCACGACCCGCGTCGACGGCACGTTCACGCTCGTATACCTCGTGTTCAACACGATCATGAACCTGACGACGCAGGACGAGCAGGTGGCCGTGTTCGCCAACGCCGCCGCCCATCTGGAACCGGGCGGGGTCTTCCTCGTCGAAGTCGGCCTCCCCGCGCTGCGCCGCCTGCCGCCGGGCGAGGCAGGTCTCGTGTTCGACATGCGACCCGAGCACGTCGGCATCGACACGTACGACGACCCGGTCGGTCAGGTCACCTGGTCGTACCACTGGACGGACGTCGAGGGTCGACTCGTGCGGCACTCCGCGCCGTACCGCTACGTGTGGCCGTCGGAGCTCGACCTGATGGCCCAGCTCGCCGGCCTGCGCCGCGTCGAACGATGGTCGGGGTGGGAGGGGGAACCCTTCACGCCCGAGAGCACGAAGCAGGTCACGCTGTTCCGCAAGGACGGCCGCGGTGACGCGGCTGGCGGGGGCACCGACGTCATGAACCGGTGTCGATCACGCCCGTGAGATGGTCGACGGCGACGAGCACGTCGGCGTAGTTCGCCGGGTTGGGGCCACGAGGCCGTTGACCGCCGTCGCACCCTGCGGGTGTGACCACCCAGGGGGGACTCTGCTCAGATGGTGCGGACGTTGATGGGCGTGGCGACGTTGGACGCCAGATGGGAGATGTCGTCGGGATCACCTGTCACGACGGTTGTTGCTGTCTGCGACGCCACGATCACCACGTGGGCGTCCACGACGTCTGACGTGGAGGCCGCGGCGAGCAGGAGCCCGACCGGATGGGCGACAGAGTCCGCAAACGGCACGATGTGGCAACCCTGCAGGAATCGCCGCAGCTGCACCTGGCGAGGAGATCTGCTCACCTGCGCGACAACCGGTGCCGTTGTCGTTGGCAGCGCACCCGCTTCGAGACGTGCTTTGTGATCGGCCCACACCTGGCGGTCGTCCCGATCAGCGGCGACGAGCACTCCAGCGTCGTAGACCGTCATTGTTGCGCGACGGCCAACTCCGAGTGCAGTTCGTCTGCAACCCGTCGGCGAGCGGCGGCCATCTCGTCGGCTGTCAGCGCACCGTTCTCACGCTCCCACTGGGCGACGGCGTGCAGCCCGTCACGGATTCGAAGGGCTCGGCGGGCTGCTTCGGTCATCCACGCCGACACGCTCAGCCCGTCTTCCGCGGCGGCGGCCACGACCCGCTCGTGGACCGCACGGTCGACGGTGATGGCGAGCTTGGCAGCTGGGTCTCCACGCGGCATACTTCCAACGCTACTACCACTGGAGGAGAGTTTGGGCGTGAGATGCGAGGCGGCGTCAGCGCCTTCGCAACGCCTTGGCCGCGCTCAACGCGGCGCCGAGCGTGAGTCCGAAGACGAGATGGGCGCTGAGATCCTTCCACAGCGTCTCCGCGTCGTAGTGGGAGATCGGCTCGTAGATGCCGAGGTGCCCGAGCACGGCATACGACGTCCCCCACGCCGTCACGCCGGTCGCCACGCCGACGCCGAGCGCCGGTGCCGGCACGACGGCGGCGGCGAGCCCGGCGACCTTGCCCCATCCGATGCCGGTCATCCAGTGCACGACGTTGATGGTCGGTCCGACCAGCGAGGTGTCGAGATCAACGCCGACGGTGTCGGCGATGCGCTTGCCGACGCGCGCCGGCGTTGGTGCGGACTCGCCGAAGTCGGTCGCCTCGGTCGAGAACTCCCAGGTCGCAAAGCTGTCACGACCGCCGTCACGGCGATAGCGGCGGTACCACACGAGATCCATTGCTGCCGTCGCCACGCCACCGGCAAACGCACCGCGCACCGCATCCCTGAACAGGCCCATCCGCTGGACTGTAGAGGCCGCACGGAACGGTTTAGCGAGTCAGCGAATCGGTTACCACACCTGTCACGCCAATCGTGGCCGATCGAAAGGACCGCACTCATGAGTGGAGAAACCGACGAGGCCAAGGGCCGCGTGAAGCAGGCGGCTGGTGACTTGACCGACGACAAGGACCTCAAGCGTGAGGGCAAGGGTGACGAGCTTGCCGGCAAGGCCAAGGGCGCCGTCGACGACGTCAGGGACAAGTTCAAGAAGGACAGCTGACGACATGATCTGAGCGGCAGCCGACGGACTCCCTCCCAGAGGCAGTTAGCTCATCGCACGAAGGGCGTGGCCATCGGCCACGCCCTTCGTCGCGTACCAGGGCTTGAAGAGCTTGTCGACGGCCTCCTTGGCCTTCACCGAAGCGTCCTCCACCTTCCCGGCATGTGTGCCGGCGTGCTTCTCGACGGTGTTCGATACCGAATCGATGCCGCACTTGACCTGCGTCTCGCGGCCTCGCAGCAGCCTTGAGCTTGTCGATGATGCCCATCGCTTTCTCCCTTCGGTTGCGGCGGGAGACCGCCGGTGGCGGATTGTCACGCCGGCGAGGGACAAGCTCGCGGGCCGCACTCCAAGGCGGCCGCAGCTAGAACAGTTCGACGTCGCGCAGCTGGAGGTCCCAGTTGGGCAACGGCGGGGGGCCGGCGTCGTTCACGGCGCGCCACGTCAGGAT
>JALZMG010000181.1 GCA_030858325.1 Actinomycetota bacterium
CGATACGCATGCGTTCTTGTGGGCGGACGGCCGACCCGAGCGACTGCGCCGTCAGAGGCATTGCCGATCGAACACGCTCACGCGTTGGCCGGGCCGAGCTGCCGATGCACCATCGCGATCTGTTCGATCGACTGCTCATCGCCCAGGCGCAGCTCGTGCGCGTCCCGATCGTCACGGCCGATCCTGCGTTCGCTGACTACGACGTCGACGTTCTGGCGATCGACTGACCGCTCTCACAACAACGCCTGGTAGGCCCCGCCGTCGATGTGGATCTGGGCGCCGGTCAGGAACTTGGCCTGTTCGCTGCACAAGAACGCGACGACGCCGCCGAAGTCGCCGGCGTCACCCATCGGCATGTCGGGCGCGGCGTCGCCGTAGAGCGCCCGCACGCGGTCGGTGCGGTGCAGGCCGGGTTGCACCGAGTTGACCGTGACGCCGTCGCCGGCGACCTCGCGAGCGAGCGTCTTCAAGAACCCGGTGGCGCCGGCCCGCGCCGTGTTGGAGAGGATCAGTTGCGGCATCGGCTGGCGCACGGCGAGTGACGTGATGGCGACCACGCGCCCCCAGCCGGCGGCCTGCATCGGTGCGACGGCGGCCTTGCACATGGCCACGACCGAGAGCAGGTTCAGCTCGATGGCCCCCTGGTAGGCGTCCACGTCCGTCGACGCGAAGTCGCCGGGTGGTGGACCACCGGCGTTCGTCACGAGGATGTCGACACCGCCCAGCGCCTCGGTCGCCGCGGCCACGAACGACGACGCGCCGTCGACACCGGCGACGTCGCAGACGAGCCCGACGCAACCCTCGCCGACCTCCGCTGCGGCGTCGTCGATGCGCGCCCGGTCGCGCCCGCAGATGGCCACCCGCACGCCTTCGCCGGCCAGCGCCCGCGCCGTCGCCAGGCCCAGTCCCGCCGACGCCGCGGCGACGGCGGCCCGGCGTCCCTTGATGCCAAGATCCATCCGCTCAACGTAGGCCAACGCCTTACACTCCGGCGGTGCCAGGACCCGGCAACTCCGACGATCGTCGCCACCTCGACGCGTTCGCCGACGCCGACCTGTTCCCGTACTGGTACGACGACGTCGACGCGCCGGACTCCAACCCGACACTCGTGCGTCACGAGAGCTGTGACCTGTGCGTCGTCGGCGGCGGCTACACCGGCTTGTGGACGGCGATCATCGCCAAGGAACGTGACCCCGGCCGTGACGTCGTGCTCGTCGACGCGCACGAGATCGGCTCGGCCGCCAGCGGGCGCAACGGCGGGTTCATGGAGTCGAGCCTGACCCACGGCGTCGCCAACGGCCAGGAGCGCTTCCCCGCCGAGATCGAACTGCTCGAGTCGCTCGGACTGCACAACCTGGACGCCATCGAGCAGGCGATCCACCACTACAACATCGACTGCGACTACGAGCGCACCGGCGTCATCGACGTCGCCACGACGGCTCACGCCCCGAGCTACCTCGACGAGTTGCGCGACGACGCCGCCCACCTCGCCCGGCTCGGCCAGGACGTCCGGTTGCTCGACGGCGACGAGATGTGCGCGGAGGTCGACTCGCCGACATACCTCGGCGGGCTGTGGAGGATCGGGCGGGCCGCGCTCGTCGACCCGGCCCGGTTGGCGTGGGGGCTGAAGGCGGCGGCGCAACAGCTCGGCGTGCGCATCTACGAAGACACCAAGGCCACTGCGCTCGAACGTGATGGCGTGGGCGTGCTCGTGCGGACGCCGCTGGCCGACGTACGCGCCGCCCGCGTGGCCCTGGGCACGAACGCGTTCAAGCCGCTGCTGCGACGGATCGGCCACTACGTCGCGCCCGTCTACGACTATTGCATGGTCACCGAGCCGCTGACCGCCGAGCAGCTGGGTTCGCTCGGCTGGGCCAACCGTCAAGGCCTGTCGGACATCCCCAATCAGTTCCATTACTACCGGCTGACGGAGGACAACCGCATCCTGTGGGGCGGCTACGACGCGGTGTACTACTGGCGCGGGAAGGTCGCCTCGGAACGGGAGAGCCGTCCGGAGACGTGGGCCACGCTGAGCCGCCACTTCTTCCAGACGTTCCCGCAACTGGAGGGCGTCCGTTTCAGCCACATCTGGGGCGGGGCCATCGACACGTGCAGCCGCTTCTGCGTGTTCTGGGGGACGGCACTGTCAGGACGCGTCGCCTACGCCGTCGGCTACACCGGGCTCGGCGTGGCCTCCTCACGCTTCGGTGGTGAGGTGATGATCGATTTGCTCGACCGCCGGCGCACCGCGGCCACCGAGACCGACTTCGTGCGCTCCAAACCGCTGCCGTTCCCGCCCGAGCCGTTCCGCTTCGCCGGGATCCAAGCGACGCGCTGGTCCCTCGACCGGGAGGACCGCACGGGCAGGCGCAACCTGTGGCTGCGCACGCTCGACCGCTTCGGGCTCGGTTTCGACTCCTGACCCGAGTGTTTCCGGCGAGGCGAGTGTTTCGTGCGGGGCGTCCCCGCACGAAACACTCGGGTCATCATCGTTCCAGGACGACGACCGAGCGGGGGCCGACGACGTGGGTCGCACCCACCCGGTCGCCGGCCAGGTCGCCGGCGACGGGAGCGACGATGTCACCGGGCGGCGGCCGGGTGGTGTCGACGACACGTGTCCAGGCGCCGGGTGTGCCGATCGTGAACTCCAGGTGCTCCCACCAGGCGTTGGCCATCACGTACAGCCCGCCGACCGTCCAAGCCAGCGCGCGCGCCCCCGGATCGTCGTCGTCGTCGCCACCGCCGACCTGCCCGTCGACACCGAACCACGTCACGTCGTCGCCCCAGAACTCGGGCTGGGAGAGGACTGGGTGGCGGCGACGCAGCGCCAGCAGCTCGGCCACGAAGCGCCTCCAGGTCGGTGAACTGCTCGCGCCGAACCCAGTCGACCCACGACGTCGCGTTGTCCTGATTGTAGGCGTTGTTGTTGCCGCCCTGGGTGCGCCCGAACTCGTCACCTCCGGCGCACATCGGCACGCCGTGGGCCAGCGCCAGCAGGGACCACGCGTTGCGCAGCTGACGGTGGCGCAGGGCGGCGACCTCGGCCGGCGCGCCGTCCTCCCCCTCCCACCCGCAGTTCCACGATCGATTGTCGGCGGTGCCGTCGGTCCCGCCGTGCCCGTTGGCGTCGTTGTGGGGGACATCGTAGGCGAACACGTCGTACAGCGTGAAGCCGTCTGGCAGGACAGGAAGTTGACGCTGTGCATCGGCGCGGCGAAAAGATCGGGGCTGCCCTGCAGCCGCTGGGGCAGCGCAGGCACGCAGCCGACGTCACCACGCAGGAAGCTGCGTACGTCGTCGCGGAAGCGGTCGTTCCACTGCATCCATCCGCGCCCGGGCCAGGCGCCACCGAGCTGGTAGCGGCCGGCGGCGTCCCACGGCTCGGCGACCATGCGCACTCCCCGTCCGTCGGCCCACCGGTCGAGCCTGGCGATGAACGCCTCGCTGTGGCTGAGCACGGCGGCCAGATCGAAGCGGAACCCGTCGACGCCGAGATCGGCGAGACGGTCCAGTGCCCAGACGATCAGCTCCTGCGCGGCCGGCGACGTGGCGTCGATGGCGTTGCCGCACCCGGTGGTCTCGACGTACGACACGTCGTCGCGCAGGCGGTAGTAGGACGCGTCAGCCAGCCCGCGGTATGCGTAGACCGGCCCGGAAGCGCCGGCCTCGGTGGTGTGGTTGAACACGACGTCTAGCCACACCTCGATGTCGTGGTCGTGGGCGGCGGTCACGAGTGCGGCCAGCTCGCCGGCGGCGTCGGCACAGGCGGCGAAACGGGGATCGACGGCGCCGAAGGCGAGCGGCATGTAGCCCCAGTAGCTGCCCTCCTGGGGGTCGGGCTGATGGACGGGCAGGAGCTCGAGCACGCTGATGCCGAGCGTGGCGAGACGCGGCAGCTGCTCGATCAGCGCGCCGAACGTGCCCGGCGCGGCGCCCCCCGCAAGGCGTGTGCACCCGTCGACATGAACCTCGTAGACGACGGGCGGTCGCGTCGAGTGCCGTGACGGCCGGGCGGCGGGCCACCGGCGGGCGACGGCGAGCGGGCCGCAGCCGGCATTCGCCGCGCCGTGG
>JALZMG010000212.1 GCA_030858325.1 Actinomycetota bacterium
TCACGGAGTGGTCCCGGCGGACCGCCGAGCGCCGCCGCCCGACCCGCACGGCGACGGCGAGACCGGCGAGCAGCGCCAGGGCCCGCAGCGTGGCGACCACCGTGCGGCGGCCCGTCACGAGGCCCGCTCGGTGACTGAGGCGATGGCGGAGATGGCCGTCGGCACGTACCGCTCGGCGGCGGAGATCGCCGCGTCGTGGCCGGCGTCGACCCGGAACGCCGCCGCCGTCGGGATCGACTCGAACAGCTCGATCTGCCGGCGGACGGGGACGACCTCGTCCGTCATCGTCACGATCACCGACGTCGGAACGTCGACCTCGCCGAGCCAGCCGTCGGAACGGAATCGGCCGATCGCCCCACCGGCTTCGAGGACCATCCGCCAGTCGTGACTCGCCGCCTCCTGGACCGCCCACGGCTCCCACGACCCCGTCTTGCGTTGCAGGTACAGCTGGTCGGTCAACCACCGCCGGATCTGCGCCGGCGTGTACCTGGCGACTGCGCCGAGACCGGTCAGGCCGAGGAACGAGAGGCGCTCGTCGCGCCGTGCCTTGAAGTGTGACGCCGTCGCCGTCAGGACCATGCCGGACAGCCGCTCGGGATGACGCCGCCACACGAGTTGGGCGATCGCTCCGCCCATCGAGTAGCCGAACACGATGAACCGGTCGAGCCCGACGGCGTCGGCCATGGCGACGACGTCGTCCGCACAGTCGTCGAGTCGGAATGCCTTGCGCGAGCGCAGCCCCGTGCCATGGCCGCGATGGTCGAAGGCGAGCACGCGGAAGTGCGCGCCGAGCGGTCCGTAGCAACGGAAGAAGTTGAGATCGGCGGTTGCCGTCCACCCGTGCAGCAGCACGACGGCCGGGGCGCCTGGTGGGCCGGCGACATCACGCACGAGGACCGGGCCGCCTGGCAGCTCGACGACACGCCCCTGTGGCAGTTCGGGGATGCGGACGTCGTCGCCGGGTTCGGCGAGCCTGACGTCGGGCGCGTCGATCTCTTCGAGCAGGTCCGGCGGCGACCCGCTGTCGTCCGGCCCGGTCACCGTGGTTGCGTCATCGTCGGGACATGGCCGTGGCCCGCCGCGGTTCCCGGTCGCTCAGCTGGACTCGACGCCGATGACGCGCACGCGCAGGTCGCCGTTGGGGGCGGCGAACGACACGGTGTCGCCGGCGCGTGCCCCGAGCAGTGCGGCGCCGAGCGGGGCCGTCGGACTGACCACGTCGAGGTCGGCGTGCTCTTCGATGTGTCCGACGAGGTAGCGCTCGGCGGCATCGTCGTCGTCACCGTCGTAGACCAGCGTGACGATCGAACCGGGCCCGACGACCCCGGGCTCCGGCGCCTCGATGATCTCGGCGTGTTCGAGCAGCGATTCCAGCTGGCGGATGCGGCCCTCCATGTGGCCCTGCTCGTCCTTGGCGGCGTGGTAGTCGCCGTTCTCGGACAGGTCGCCCATCTCGCGGGCCCGCTCGATCTTTTCGGCGACCTCGATCCGGCCCCGCGACGAGAGATCGTCGAGTTCGGCCTGTAGCCGGTCGAACGCCTCCTGGGACAACTGGTTCGATTCCATGAGGGGCCACAGCCTACCGGCGGGCGCGGCGGGGCTCGGCTGGCGTCCCGTCGTCGGCTCCCGACGACCTCGCCGGCGCGATGCGGCCGAGCACCGCCGCCACCGACCGGACCGCCTCGATCGAAATCCTCCGCACCGCCATCGAATTGGGGGTGCAGCTGGTCGACACGGCGTTCCTCTACGGGTGGGGAGTTAACGAGGAGCTGGTCGCCGCGGCCGTCCATCCCTACGCCGGGGACGTGCTGATCGCCACGAAGATCGCCATCGATCGTGCGGGTGTACCCGGTGCCGTTGCGCGCCCGGGCCCGCCCGGCCCGGGCGAGTACACGCCGAGCGGTCGTCCGGACGCGCTGCGCAGGCAGGCCGAGGGCGCGCTCCGCCGGCTCCGGGCCAACGTCGCCGCGTCCGGAATCTCGTTGAAGGCTGACCACCTGCGCGTGCTCGACGCGCTTGGCGCGGCCGGCGCCGGTTGACGCCAAAACGACCCTCGTCACGGGGTCGGCGACCGGTAGATTCCGTCGCCATGCCAGAGGACGCCGCCTTGCGTCCCCATCGCATCGCCGTCATCGGTGGCGACGGCATCGGCCCGGAAGTCATCGCAGAGGCGCTGAAGGTCCTGCGCGCGGCCGGGGTGGCGATGGACACCGTGGAGTTCGACCTCGGCGGCCAGCGCTACCTGCGCGACGGCGAGATCCTTTCCGACGACACGCTGGACGAACTGCGCGGCTTCGACGCCATCCTGCTCGGCGCGGTGGGGACGCCGCAGGTGCCGCCAGGAGTGATCGAGCGCGGGCTGTTGCTGAAGATGCGCTTCGAGCTCGACCTGTACATCAACCAGCGGCCCTTCACAGGGGGGGCTCCGCCCCCCGTGCACCCCCCGAACACTGCCGGCGAGGGCACGGCGGGTCACGATTTCGTCGTCATCCGTGAGAACACGGAAGGTCCGTACGTCGGCGAGGGTGGTGTGCTGCGAAAGGGGACGCCGTATGAGGTCGCCACGCAGGGCAGCGTCAACACCCGCATGGGCGTCGAGCGTTGTGTGCGCTACGCGTTCGAGTTGGCCGCTGCGCGTCCGCGCCGGCACCTGACACTGGTGCATAAGACGAACGTGCTGACGTTCGCCGGCGACCTCTGGCAGCGCACGTTCGACGCGGTCGCGGGCGACTTTCCCACGGTCGGGACGGCTTACCACCACGTCGACGCGGCGACGATCTACTTCGTGCAGGATCCGCAGCGCTACGACGTGATCGTCACCGACAACCTGTTCGGCGACATCCTCACCGACCTCGGCGGGGCGGTCTCCGGCGGCGTCGGCATGGCCAGCTCGGCCAACCTCAACCCGGCGCGCACCGGCCCGAGCATGTTCGAGCCCGTGCACGGGTCGGCGCCCGACATCGCAGGGACGGGGACGGCCAATCCGCTCGCGGCGATCCTGTCGGCGGCGCTGATGCTCGACTTCCTCGGGGATGTCGAGCGAGCGACGCGCATCCGCACCGCGTGCGCCGACGCAGGTACTGGCAGCACCACGTCCGTGGGTGACGCCGTCGCTGCCCGAGTGGGAGAATGACGCCATGCCCATCACCCCGACCCCGAAGATCTGGATGAACGGCGACCTGGTCGACTGGGACCAGGCGCAGGTCCACGTGTTGACGCACACGCTGCACTACGGCACGGGGGTGTTCGAGGGCATTCGGGCCTACGAGACGACGCAGGGCCCGGCGGTGTTCCGCCTGACCGACCACATCGTGCGCTTGCACAACTCGGCGAAGATCGTCGGCATCGACCTGCCCTACACCGTCGACGAGCTGATCGAGGCGACCAAGGCCACGGTGGCCTCCACCGGGTTGGCGTCGTGCTACGTGCGCCCGATCGCCTACCTCGGCTACGGCGAAATGGGCCTGAACACGCTGCCGTGCCGCGTCGACGTCGCCATCGCCTGCTGGCCGTGGGGCGCGTACCTCGGCGACGAAGCGGTGACGAAGGGTGTGCGGATGAAGATCTCGTCGTGGACGCGCCACGACCACAACACGATGCCGCCGGCGTCGAAGACGACGGGGAACTACGTCAACTCGTCACTGGCCAAGGTCGAGGCGCTGAAGGCCGGCTACGACGAGGCGATCATGCTCGCCCCCAACGGGCTGGTCGCCGAGTGCACAGGCGAGAACATCTTCGTGTCCCGCAACGACACGCTGCTCACGCCCCCGCTGTCGGCCGGGGCGCTGGAAGGCATCACGCAGAACTCCGTGATGCGCATCGCCGCCGATCTCGGCTTCGACTGTCGGGTCGACAACCTGGCCCGCAGCGACCTGTACATCGCCGATGAGATCTTCGTCTGCGGGACCGCCGCCGAAGTCAGCTCCGTCAACTCAGTGGACGACCGCCTGATCCCGTGCCCGGGCGACAAGACGATGGCCATCGCCGAGGTCTACGCCCGCGCCGTGCGCGCCGAGGAGCCGCAGTACAAGGACTGGTGCGAGCTGGCGACCTGAAGCGCTGGGCGACTCAGGCCACGGCGTCGTGGAGCATGCTCATGAAGCGGTCGCGGTCGGCGGCCGTCACGACGAGGGCGTTGGGCGGCTGGCCGCCGACACCGAGCAGGTCCATGACGACCATGCCGCGCGTGAGCGGGCTGGCGCACTCGACGGCGCAGTGCAGGCGTCGCGTCCCGGTGGCGACGCCGGGGTCGATGGCGTAGGCCATGGCGATCGGGTCCGGCAGGTCGAACCCGCGCAGCTTCGTCGTGTGCAGGCAGAACTCCGTCAGCGCGCCCTGGATGTCGACGCTCATCTCGGCCAGCGGCGAGCCGATCGCGCGCAGGGCGGCGGCGTCGTCGGGATCGAGGACGGCATGGCGGCGGGAGACGTCCCAGCCGACCAGCTCCAGCGGCAGCCCCGATTCCAGCACGACGGCCACGGCATGCGGGTCGACCCACATGTTGAACTCGGCGACTGCGTTCTGGTTGCCGATGTGATCGGCGACGGCGCCCATGACGACGCAGCGGCCGATGCGCGCGGCGAGACCGGGGTCCCGCCGCACGGCGATGGCCACGTTGGTCAGGGGTCCGAGCGTGACGAGCGTCAGCGCACCGGCATGACGGTGGGAAGCGGCGAGCAGCGCGTCCACGGCGTGGCCGGGCGCCGGCACCCTGCCGTCGAGTGGCAGCCCGATGTCGCCCATGCCGTCCTGGCCGTGTACGTGCTGGCCGGTCTCCAGCTCGACGACCAGCGGCCGGTCAGCTCCGGCCCACACCGGCACGTCGGCATGCCCGCACAGCTCGGCCACGTAGAGCGCGTTCTGGACGCCGATGTCGAGCGGCACGTTGCCGGCGACGACGCCGATCCCGACGACGTCGACGTCGACATGGCGGAGCGCCATGACGAGCGCGACGGCGTCGTCACTCGCAGTATCGGTGTCGATGAAGAACGGCGTTGCCACGGGGCGATCGTCGCGCCCGTCGTCCTCGCTGACCGCACCGGCGACGAAATTTCGGGCGACGGCGTCGGTGTCGCAGAAGGTCGGGAGGGCACGATCAAGGTGTTTGCCTCGACCCACCAGATCACCTCGCCGCGCGAGACGGCGAGCGGAATGGCCAGCGGCAAGCGCCAGCACTCGCCGTTCTCGATCTGGAAGGAGGTCGACACGGCGACACCGCGGTTGTACAACGCGATGGTCAAGGCGGAGCCCATGACGAAATGGGAGCTGCGCTTCTTCCGTCCAGGCACGGCCGGCGTCGAGATGCAGCACTACACGGTGCGCCTGACGAATGCGACCGTCAGCCGCATCCACTTCGACCAGCCGACGACGCGTGACCCCGACCAAGTCTCGCTGCTCGAGTACGAGGGGTCTCGTTCACCTACACGGGGATCGAGTGGGAGTGGACCGATGGCGGCATCACGGCCACGGACTCTTGGTCGAAGACGGCCTGAGCGCGTTCAGCCGGCGTCGGGGACGGCGGCGCGGGTGCGTTCGACACACCCCTCGAGTTCGTCGCGGATCGTCTGGTCGAGCGCGGGGTCGGTGGCGGCGGTGACGCCGTCGTGGATCACACGCGATGCGGACTCGTTGCACAGCACGATCGACGACGCCTCGGTGTCCCAGACCCCTGGCGCCGTCTCGGTGAAGCGGAGCCCAGCGCCGAGGCCGTCGCGCGTGCGCGGGTCTGTGTACCGGTCGCTGGCGTTCGGGCGAGCCATGCCGGTGAGGAGGTTGCCGATCGACCACCACACGGGCGTGCCGTCGACGACCTCGAAGCCCTGCACGACGTGGGGACCGTGGTGGACGATGGCGTCGACGTTCGAGGAGGCGATGATCGACGCGGCGAAGAGGCGAGTCTCCTCGAGCGGCTCCTCCAGCAGCTCCTTGGACAGGTGGATGCTGACGATGACGAGCTCTGCGCCGGCGTCGCGTGCCTCGGTGACCTCCCTGGCGATACGCGCCGGATTCTCCGTGTAGGCGAGTCGCCAGTCGGCGGCCGGTAGATCAGTGTTCGAGTAGCGGGTGTAGGAGAGATGGGCGATGCGGACGCCGTTGACCTCGAAGACCGGTGGCGGCAACTCCTCGGGACGCCGCGCCGTGCCGGACCACGAGATGCCGACGCCCTCCAACGCGTCGATCGTCGAGTCGATCCCGGCATCGCCGACGTCGTAGCTGTGGTTGGACGCAGTCGTGCACCGATCGAACCCTGCGTCGCGCAGGTTCGGCGCGAACTCGTAGGGGTTGAGCAACCGGTTGCCGCCGTGCGGAGAGCGGCCCTTGGCGCCCGGCTCCTCGTCGGGTCGACCGACGGGTACCTCCATCTGGCACACGGCCAGATCGAACGACGACACGAGCGGAGTGATCGGCGCCAGCAGTGCCGTGAAGTCGAAGCGCGAGCCAGCGGCCTCGCCACCACGCCGCCCGGCGTCGAGCACCGGGTTCTCGGCGAGGATGTCGCCGGTCAGCAGCACAGTGAGCGAACGTGGCGCATTCGGGTCGGTGGTCGTCGTCGGCACCGGTTCGCCCGCCAGAGTGATGCCGGCCGTCGTCTGCGCCGCCATCTCACGCGCATCGAGAACTGGTTGCGTCATCACCGGTGCCGTGACGGGTGCCGGCGCGTCGGGCATGGCGGTGCCGATCGAGAGCGACTCGTCCTCGTCGGCGGGCGACACGAACACGGCGGCGGCGAGGCCAACGGC
>JALZMG010000215.1 GCA_030858325.1 Actinomycetota bacterium
ACACGGAGCTATCCGGCTGCGGACGAACACGAACTGGCGGCGCCGTCCGCGAGGCTGCTGGACGTGGAACTGCACGGATGGTCAGCCGAACACGACCGCCTCGCCGAAGCGCTGGCGGGACGGATCCGCGCCCACTTCCAGCCTGGTGCGCCGCTCGGCCGGACTCCGACGGTCGCTGACGTCGCCCCGCTCGCCGCCATCAACGCTGACGGGCTGGGGATCGACGGCGCGCTGGCGCTCGTCGACGACATCCTGCTGCCGAACAACGTCGCCCTCGACCACGATCGCTTCCTCGCCTACATCCCCGCCTCGCCGTCGACCGCATCTGCCCTGTTCGACGCGCTCGTTGGGGCGTGGTCGTTCTGCGGTGAGAGCTGGCAGGAGGCCGGAGCGGCCGTCGCCGCCGAAGGCGCCGTGATCGATTGGCTCGTGCAGCTCGCCGGCCTGCCGACCGGTGCCGGCGGCTGCTTCGTCTCCGGCGGATCGGCGGCCAACCTCAACGGCCTCGCCGTGGCCAGGGACGAGTGGCGCCGCGCCCGCGGCGACAGCGCGCGGCTGGCGGTGGCGTGCGCAGCGTCGGCGCACGCCTCCGTCCGCAACGCCGCAGCCCTCCTCGACCTCCACGTGATCGAGGTGGAGGGCGACGAGCTGGGCCGGTTGGCGGGACAGGCGCTGCGGCCGCTCCTTGGGATCGCGTCGATCTGCGCCGTCGTCGCCAGTGCCGGAGCCACGAACACGGGCGCCGTCGACGACCTGGCCGGCGTCGCCGACGTCTGTGCCGAGGCCGGATGGTGGCTGCACGTCGACGCCGCCTATGGCGGCGGCGCGCTGTGCCTGCCGGAGTGCGTCGAGCTGTTCGCCGGCATCGAGCGTTGCGACTCACTCGTCATCGATCCGCACAAGTGGTTGTTCGCGCCGCTCGACTGCGCGACGATCCTGTACCGCGATCCGGCCGCCGCCCGGCGCACACACCGGCAGTCGGCGGCCTATCTCGAGGCGTTCGGTGACGAGCACGTCAACCCGTCGGACCTCGCCTTCCACCTGACGCGACGGGCACGTGGCCTGCCGCTGTGGTTCTCGCTCGTCGTGCACGGAACCGCTGCGCACGCCGACGCCGTCCGTCGAGCACTCGCGCTGGCCGGCCGCACGGCCGAGCTGATCGAGGCGATCGGCGAGCCGGTGCGGCTGTCGATGCGACCGCAGCTTTCCGTCGTGGTGTTCGAGCGCAACGGGTGGCACCGTGACGACTGGGACCGCTGGGCTGCAGCGGCACTCGACGACGGGCTGGCCTTTGTCGCCCCGACCACCTGGCAGCAGCGACCGGCCGGCCGCTTCGCCTTCCTTCATCCGGCGACCGAGTTGGCGGTCGTCGAGAAGTTGCTGGCCAGGCTGACGTCGTGATCGAGTGGGCCGCGATGAGCACCGGTTCACCTGCGTCGGCGGCGGCACCGATCGACGGCGCCGCGCTGGCCCCGGTCCTCGATCCTGCCGGGAGCGGATCAATGCTCCCTGCCGCCGCGTATCTCGACGCAGACGTGCTGGCCTGGGAGCGGACCCACCTCTTCGCCGGCGCGTGGGTGTGCGTCGGGCGCAGCGCCGAGCTGCGTGATCGCGGAATGCGTCGGGCGGTGCGCGTTGGCGACGATGCGGTGCTGCTCGTGCGCGGGAACGACGGCCGGCTGCGCGGCTTCTACAACACGTGCAGGCACCGCGCCCACGAGTTGGCCCCGTGCGGGACGGTCTCCCAGCATCCGTCGATCCACTGCCCGTACCACGGCTGGCGCTACGGGCTCGACGGAGCGCTGCGCGCGACGCCCCGCTTCGATGCACCGGTCGGTTTCGATCGTGCCGACCACGGGCTGGTCGCCGTCGCTGTCGAGGAGTGGCACGGCTGGGTCATGGTCAACGCCGACGGCACGGCGGCGCCACGCGCTGAGTTCCTTGCCGGCCTCGAGCCCCGTGTCGACGGCTACGAGCCGCAACGGCTGATCGTCGGCGCGACCCACTCCTACGAGGTGGCGGCGAACTGGAAGCTGATCGTCGAGAACTACCACGAGTGCTTCCACTGCCCGAACATCCATCCCCAGCTCTGCGCCGTCAGCGCGCCGACGAGCAGCGAGAACGCAGCCGGCCACGACGGCTTCTGGGTCGGCGGCTGGCTCGACCTGACGGTGTCCGCCGCCACGATGTCCCTCGACGGCCGCTCGCCGACCACCCCGCTGCCCGGACTGCATGGACCGGCCCTGCGGAGGGTCGACTACGTCGGCCTGCTGCCAAACCTGCTCGTCAGCCTGCATCCCGACTACGTCATGACGCACCGGCTCGAACCGCTCGCCCCCGACCGCACCGCCGTCGAGTGCCAGTGGCTGTTCGACCCGGGCCACGTCGCCCGAGACGACTTCGACCCGTCCTTTGCCGTCGACTTCTGGGACCTCACGAACCGCCAGGACTGGGCCGCGTGCGAGGGCGTGCAGCGCGGCATCGGCTCACGCGGCTACCGCCAAGGTCCGTTCTCCCGCGTCGAGGACGCCGTCGCCCAGTTCACCCGCCTCGTCGCCACGGCGTACCGCAGCGGCGGTTGGGGCCGACCGGACGGGCCGGCGCATCCCCGTCGCGACGGCGAGCGCCGATGACCGGCCCATCCGTCCACGACTCGCTCGGCGAGGTCGGGCTGCCGGCACCGATCACCGAGCTGGCGGCGCGGACGTGGGACGTCGTCGTCGTCGGTGGCGGCCACAACGGTCTGACCTGCGCGGCGTACCTCGCTCAGGCGGGCAGGTCCGTGCTCGTGCTGGAACGGCGGGTGCGCCTCGGCGGAGCGTGCACGCTGGAGCGACCGTTCGCCGACGCCGGCTACGTCGTCAGCCCGTGTGCGTACGTCGTTGGACTGCTCGACCAGCGGGTCATCGACGAACTCGACCTGCGCCGCCACGGGTACCGGGTGTTCGTCGCCGAGCCGTTGCTGTGGTGCCCGTTCGACGACGGTACGTGGTACGGGCAGTTCCTCGACCCCGACCGCACGGCAGCGGGCATGCGCGAGAACGGGTTCTCCGAGGCCGCCATCATCGGCCAGTTCGAGTACGAGTACTTCTTCGACCGCCTCCGTCACCGGTTGCGGGAGCGGGTGCGCGACACCTGGGTCGGCGAGTCCCCGGACGAGGACGAGCTCCGCGCGCTGCTCGACCACGACACCGACGCCGTCGACGCGCTGTTTTCGACCTCGATCGCCGATGTCATCGACCGCTACGTCGGCGACCCCCGGCTGCAGCAGGCGCTGTACGGCCAAGGCGTGATCGGCGCGTGGGCGGGGCCGCGCAGCCCGGGCACGGCGTCGATCAAGCTGATGCACTTCCAGGGGACGCTGGAAGGGGTGCCGATGGCGTGGGGCTACGTCGAAGGCGGCATGGGTCGCGTCTCGTTCGCCATCGCCGAGGCTGCGCGAGAGGCCGGCGCGACGCTCGCCGCTGGCGTCACGGTGGCCGAGATCCGTCCTGGCGAAGGCGCCGTGCTCGACGGCGGCGAGCTGATCCGGGCGCGCGCTGTCGTGTCCAACGCCGACCCCATGGTCACCGCCACCCTGCTCGGCGCAGCCATCGACCCCGCCTTCGCCGCGCGCGTCCAGACGTGGCGCACGGAGAGTCCGGTCGTCAAGGTCAACTGCGGGCTGTCGCGATTGCCGCGCTGGACGACGTTGCCCGGCGCCGACTGGCCGAACCGTGCACCGGTCTCGATCACCGTGCCGATGGACGAGGCCCAGCACGCGTTCGAGCAGTGCACGAGGGGCGTGCCGGCGCCCGGCTTCGCCGAGCTGTACTTCCACACGGCGTACGACCCGACCGTGGCCCCACCGGGCAAGCACACGATGTCGGTGTTCGTCCAGTACGCGCCGTACGACCTGGCCGAGGGAACATGGG
>JALZMG010000221.1 GCA_030858325.1 Actinomycetota bacterium
ACGCAGCCCTCGCCCCGGTCGACGACGACGCGGACGAGGCCGAGCCGGCGAGCAGTGCCAGCTTCGGCGAACCGGTGGACGTCGACGGCTACCTCGACATGCGCGACGAGGGCTACGGCTTCTTGCGCGTCAACGGGTACCTGCCGAGCCGCGACGACGCCTACGTCCCGCTGAAGTTGGCCCGCCAGTACGGGCTGCGCAAGGGCGACCAGCTGACCGGCACCAGCCGGCCGGCCGGGCGCAACGAGAAGAACCCGGCACTGCTCGAGGTGCGCACCGTCAACGGTGGCGAGCCGGAGGCCGCCCGCCGCCGGCCGCGTTTCGAAGACCTCACGGCACTGTTCCCCGACCAGCCGCTGCGCCTGGAGAACCCGTCCGACCCGACGAACATGACGGCCCGGATCATCGACCTCATCGCCCCGATCGGCAAGGGCCAGCGGGGGATCATCGTGTCGCCGCCCAAGGCCGGCAAGACGTTCGTGATGAAGACGATCGCCACGTCGATCGAGCGCAACAACCCGGAGGTCAAGCTGATCGTGCTGCTCATCGACGAGCGGCCAGAGGAGGTCACCGACATCCGCCGCACCGTCAAGGGTGAGGTGATCGCGTCGACGTTCGACCGCCCGAGCGAGGAGCACACCCACATCGCCGAGCTGGCGCTCGAAAAGGCCAAGCGGCTCGTCGAGCAGGGCGACGACGTCGTCATCATCCTCGACGGCATCACGCGGCTGTCTCGGGCGTACAACCTGGCCGCGCCGCCGAGCGGGCGGATCCTGTCCGGCGGCATCGATGCCGGCGCGCTGTACCCGCCGAAGAAGTTCTTCGGCGCCGCCCGCAACGTCGAAGAGGGCGGGTCGCTGACGATCCTGGCCACGGCGCTCGTCGAGACGAACAGCCGCATGGACGAGGCCATCTTCGAGGAGTTCAAGGGCACGGGCAACATGGAGCTGCGCCTCGACCGGCGCCTGGCCGAACGGCGCGTCTACCCGGCGATCGACATCGACGCTTCCAGCACGCGCCACGAGGAGTTGCTGTTCGACCGCAAGCAGCTGCAGATGGTGTGGAAGCTGCGCCGGGTCCTGTCCGGGCTGGCCTCCGACGGCAGCTCGGCACCCGGGCTGGAGCTGTTGATGGACCGCCTGAAGACGTTCCGCACGAACGCCGAGTTCCTCAGCGAGATCGCCAGCCAAGCGATCATGTAGCGGAGTTAGGCGTAGGTCCGCACCAGCTGCAGGACGGCCTCCGCGTCGGGTCCGGTGCCCCGTAGCGACGTGGCCTTGGCGGCGATGCGCCGCGCGGCGACGAGACAGAGCTCGGCGCCGGGGCCCTCGATGATCGTCGCCGCCGGCGTCTCCGGCACGAAGTGCCAGCGCCGACCGCTCGGGGCGCAAAGGTCGAACGCGACCGGACCCGTGAGCCGGTCTCCGTTGCGGGCGAACGCGTACGGCAACGTGCGCCACGCCAATCGGGCGACGTGCTCCAGCCGATCGGTCGGTTCCTGCGCCACGCCCAGGGCCTCCGCCACGTCGCCGGTGTGGATCCAGCACTCGGCCAGACGCGTCGCCGCCAGCGTCCGTGCCGACAGTTGGCCGGCGACCCACTCGACGCGATGGTGCGGATCGCTCGCCGCGAGCGCGCTGCGAATCGCCGCCGCACCGGTGCGCCACCGTTCGAAGACCGCGTCGTCGGACAACCCGCGTTCGTTCGCCACCATGGCCGCCGCGCCGTCGTCGACGTTGTGCGGCGCGTCGAGGCCGCCGGCGAACTCTTCCAACCCGGCACGGAAGCGGCCCTGGACGCTGGCGACTGCAAGTTCGTCGGTCTGGGCGAGGTGCAAGACGACGTCGGCAATGCTCCAGCCCGGACATCGCGTCGGCTGCTGCCAACTCGCGTCGTCGATCGCGGCGACCAGTGCGGCCAGTTCGGCGTGCTGCTCCTCCAGCGCCGTCAGGATCACCCGCATGCCGTCACGAGGAGGACTTGGCCTCCTGGATCGCCCGCCACACGCGCTGCGCAGTGCACGGCATGTCGATGTGCTTGACGCCGAGGTGGGATACGGCGTCGACCACCGCGTTCTGGATCGCCGGGGTCGAGCCGATCGTGCCGGACTCGCCGATCCCCTTGGCCCCGAGCGGGTTGCGCGGGCTATCGGTCTGCGTGTTGCTGACCTCGAAGCTGGGCAGCTCGGCCGCCGACGGGATGGCGTAATCGGCGAGATTCGACGTGACCGGGTTCCCGTCTTCGTCGTAGGCGACCTCCTCGAACAGCGCCTGGGCCGCGCCCTGGGCGATACCACCGTGCTGCTGGCCGGCGACGAGCAGCGGGTTGAGGATGCGCCCGCAGTCGTCGACGGCGACGTGGCGCAGCAGCCGGACGGCTCCGGTCTCCACGTCCACCTCGACGACGGCGATGTGCGAGC
>JALZMG010000257.1 GCA_030858325.1 Actinomycetota bacterium
CCCGTCGCTCGACTGGCAGGCGTCGACGAACGCGACGAGGCCAGTCGTGGTGCCGGAGTCCGGATGGCCGCAGTCGGTCTGTTCCCGGAGCCGGTCGGCGCGCTCCTCGAAAGGGAACGACGCGAAGGATTCCCCCCGCCGCAGCTTGTACCGCTGGCACTGGCATCGCCAGCCCGGACCACGGGTCCCGAAGATCGTCTGCAGGTCATCGCAGCCGGCTTCGTTGGCCGGTACGACGCTGATCGACGGACGTGTGCGGCTCCCGCCGCCAGCTTCCCCGCTGCGGGGTGGCGCGGCAAACCGGTGTCGCCTCAACTCGGCGCGATCAGTGCGCGTCGGCAAGGAGGTCGTCGAGCGTGCCGCGCATGAAGGAGAGGGCCTGCCGCCCGTCGAGCGATCGCCCGAGGTCTCGTTGCTCCTCGACACGGTCTGGCGCGCCGGTGGCGATGCGCTCGACGGCTTCGTTGATGACGGCGCGCAGGATCGGGGCCCGGATGCTTCCGGTCGCTTCGAGAAAGCCCTGGATGCGCGCCGCCTCCCAGTACCGCTCGAGTTTTGCCATGATGCTCATGAACGCGATGGCCGTCCCGCCCATGTCGAAGACGTTGTCGTACTCCAGCAGATCGTCGACATCGGAGCTCAAGACCCGCAGCGCGCGACCCTGTTCGCCGCGCCGGAACAGGCTCATCGCTTCGTCCGGCTTGTTGCGCGAGTGCGTGCGATGGGGCACCTCGATCGCCGCTGACTCGTCGAACAACCGGTCGGCTCGTTGCCGGTCTCCCTGTGCCGCCGCGGAATAGCCGAGCATCGTCAGGATCCAGCTCAGGAGACTCGGTGGGCCCTGCGCTCGATACCGCGCGCCGAGCACCACCATGTGCTCGTCGGCCTCCGCAAATCGTCCGAGGCCGAGCAACGAGCGCGGGACGCCGATGTCCGACAGCTGCGCCAGGTGGTCGTCCCCTGCTCGCCGCAGCTCCGCCGCCACGTGCGGGCACCAGCGCACGAGCGCCTCGCTGTCTTGCTCGACGAGCGCCCGCGCGTGGTGAATCATCGGATGCTCCGGCGCGCCGTAGCGCTGCACGAGCTGCTCGAAACCGTCGAGATCGAGCATCCGCCAGTACCGCCGGGCGGCCAAGCTGAGTGCGAACACGATCAGGTCCTGATCGTCGGGGGCGGCGATGGCGAGGATCCGCTCGGCCCAGTCGGCGATCTCGGTCTGGCTGCGCACGAGCACCTCTGCGGCCACCGGCTCGACGAGCGCGCGGGCGAGGTGCCCGTCGCCACGAACGCACGCCCAATCGACGGCGGCGCGGAGGTTCGGCCACAGCTCACTCAGACGGGCGACGCCCTCGATCTCGGCGGGACCGGCGAGGAGGTCGTGGATGCGGTTGACCTGGCCGACACACCATCGCGCATGGCGATCGGCGACTGCGCCGTCGTCGCCGCCGGCGACGAGCCGCTCGGCACCGAACTGGCGCATGCTCTCCAAGAGCTGGAAACGCCGTCCGAACGCTCCGTGTTCGACGAACACCATCGACTGATCGACGAGCCTGGCGAGGCACTCGTCGACGTCGAGCGCGTCGACGCCGTCGTCGGCGGCGACGGTCTCCGCGGCCAGCAGGTCGAACGGTCCGACGAACGTGCACAGCCGCTGAAAGACCGATCGCTCGTCGCCTGTGAGCAGGTCGGAGGACCACTGGATGGCCGCCCGCAGCGTGCGGTGGTGCTCGACCCCTGACCGTTGACCGCCTGTCAGCAGGCGCAGGCTGTCGTCGAGGCGCGCCAGGAGGTCGGCGGGCGGCACGGTCCTCGTCCGGGCGGCCGCCAGTTCGATCGCCAACGGCACGCCGTCGAGTCGACGGCAGATCTCCTCGACAACGGCTCGGTCGGCGTGGGTGTCGAACGTCGGGTCCAAGGCCCGTGCCCGCGCGTGGAACAGCTCGACGGCGGCTCCGCTGGGGTCGAGCGGCCCGACCGCGAGGAGTCGTTCGTGCTCCAGCCCGAGCCGTTCTCGTGTCGTGACGAGCACCTTCGCGAGGGGGCATCCGTCGACGACGGCGCGGACCAGCGCGGCGGCTCCGTCGACGACGTGCTCGCAGTTGTCGAGTACGAGCAGCGCCCGTCGCTCCCGGAGGGTGGCGACCACCGCGTCTGTCAAATCTCGGCCAGGGCCTTCGTGAACGCCGAGGATGTCGGCCACGGCGCGGGGCACGTCGCCGGCACCGGAGATCGCGGCGAGTTCGACGAGCCACGCGCCGCCATCGAAGTCGCCCTCGACGACCTGCGCCGCGGCCGTCGCCAGGCGCGTCTTGCCGATCCCGCCCGGCCCGACGAGCGTCACGACCGCGGCCACGGCCAGCGCCTCGTCGATGAGCCGCAGTTCCCCCTCGCGACCGATGAGCCGCCCGGAGCGCCGAGGGAGGTTGCCGCGGCGGCGGTCGTCGATGCTGCGCACGGCAGGGTGCTCTCCGTCGCCGAGCTGGCAGATGCGCTGCTCGCCGGGAACGCCGTCCAGCCGGTACGTCCCGAGCTCGTGCAGGTCGCGCCGTTCGGGCAGGAGCGTGGCGGTGGCGCCGGACACGAGCGTCTGCCCGCCGTGGCCTGCCGCGGCAAGGCAGGCCGCGACGTTGACGACCGGACCGAAGTAGTTCCCGGCGTGCTCGTCGGCCTGCCCCGTGTGCAGGCCGATCCGCGCCCGGACCTCGACGGACCGTGGCCACGGTTCACGGCGCACGGCCGCCTGCAGGTCGCCGGACCACGCGACCGCGTCGCCCGGCCGTTCGAAGGCGACGCCGAAGGAACTGCCACGGTTGGCGAAGACATGGCCGCCATGGTCAGCGGCCACACTGCGCACGAGCTGCTCGTGGCGGGCCATCGCCGCCGCCGACTCGTGTGGGTGAGTGGCCCACGACCGCGTGGCGTCGTCGACGTCGACGAACCCGAACGTCACGGTTCCCGTCGGAGTGCCGGTCGTGGCGTCAGCAGATCGGCGCAGGAGCTTGTCGTCGTGGTCGAGGATCTGACGTTCCAGCGCCTGCAGCTCCGGGCCCGGCTCGACGCCGAGCTCCTCGACGAGGTGGGTGCGCGTCGCGCGATACGCGGCGAGCGCGTCGGCCTGGCGACCGACGCGGTACAGCGCCGTCATCAGCAGCGTGCAGAGGCCCTCGCGGAACGGATGGTTCGCCACGAGCTCGCCGAGCCGACCGATCGCCACCGCCGGGTCGACGTCGACCTGCTGGGCGAGGTGTGACTCGACAGCTTGGAGCCACTGCTCGACGAGTCCCTGCGCGGACGGTGCCAGACCCTCGGCGTCGAGCCCTTCGAACGGCGCGCCCGTCCACTCCGCCAGGGCGGCGTCGATCGCACCCGAGTCGAGCAGTCGCCGGAAGCGGACCACGTCGACCGCCGCAGGGTCGACATCGAGCCGGTACGCCGCGCCGACGCGCACGATGGACCCTTCGCCGAGCTCTTTGCGCAGCCGCGTGACGTAGGACTGCAGCGTCTTGTCCGCCGTGCGCGGTGGGTCGTCGCCCCACACCATCGCCACCAGGCGGGGAACCGAGACAACGGTCCCTGGCCACAGCGCCAGTGCCGCCAGCACGGCCTGGCACTTCGCCGGACCGATGTCGACGGGCTCGCCGCCGTCGTCGACGACCTGGACCCCACCGAGGAGCCGTATCTGCAGCACGAACGAATTCAACCGGCGCTCGACCGAGACACGACCGACGACGTGCAAGGTCGGCCCATGCGCCAACCTCACGAACCGAGTCCGTCCACCGACCACAGCCCCGTCCGCACGGGTGTCCTCGGCCGACTCGGCGCGTGGTGCTTCGACCATCGCCTCGCCGCCGTCGGGATCTGGGTCCTCGCGCTCGTCACCATCTTCACCGTCGTCGGTGCCGTCGGGCCCGCGTACGAAGATGCCTTCGACGTCCCGAACTCCGACAGCGCCGAGGGTTTCGCCGTCTTGGAGGAACACTTCGCCCACCTCGGCACCGGCGGTCAGTCGGGCACGATCGTGTTCCGCGCCGCACAGGGCGTCGATGACCCGCAGGTCATCGCAGGGATGGAGGCGCTGTTCGCACTCGTCGACAGCGGGTTCCCTGACGACGCCGGCGTCGCCCAGCATCCGGGCGCCACGGTCGTGTCGCCCTACGGCGCCGAGAGCGCCGGCCAGATCGCCCGGGAGGGGCCGCTCGCCGACCGTCTCGCCTACGCCCAGGTGAACCTGGCCGCCCACGTCGACCTCACGGAGTCGTCGCAGATCGGCGGCGCCATCGCCGAGCACGCCCCCGCCATCGACGGGCTCGACGTGCTCCCAGGCGGCGTGGCACTCGGCAAGTTCGAGGTTCCCGAGACCGAGTTCATCGGCCTCGCCTTCGCCGTGGTGGTGCTGATCCTGGCGTTCGGATCCGTGCTCGCCATGGGCCTGCCGCTGGCCGTGGCGTTGGCCGGTGTCGGCGCCGGCGTGGGGCTGACGGCCCTCCTCAGCAGCGTGCTGACGGTCCCCGACTACTCGACGTTCGTGGCGATCATGATCGGCCTCGGCGTCGGCATCGACTACGCGCTGTTCATCGTCGTCCGCTACCGCGAGGGGCTCCACAGGGGCGCCTCCCCCCGCGCCGCCACCACGCACGCCATGGAGACGGCAGGGCGGGCGGTGGTGTTCGCGGGCAGCACCGTCGTGGTGTCGCTGCTCGGCATCCTGCTCAT
>JALZMG010000274.1 GCA_030858325.1 Actinomycetota bacterium
TCGGCATCCCGAAGACGATCGACAACGACCTCGACATGACCGAAGTGACGTTCGGCTTCGACACTGCCGTCGAGGTGGCCACGGAGGGGATCGACCGCATCTTCACGACGGCGACGTCGCACAGCCGTCTGTTCGTGGTCGAGGTGATGGGACGCTACGCGGGGTGGATCGCGCTCCACTCCGGCCTTGCCGCCGGCGCCCACGCCATCCTCATCCCCGAGATCCCGTTCGACCTGCGCGCCGTTGCCGAGATGATCGCCAGGCGTGCCGCCCGCGGCGCCCGCTTCGCCGTCATCGTCGTCGCCGAAGGTGCTGCGCCGGTCGGCGGCAGCCGTTCGGTCCTCGGCCAGTCGATCGGTCAGGCCGAACGCCTCGGCGGCGTCGGCGCTTGGGTGGCGGCGGAGTTGGAAGCGCTGACGGGCCGGGAGGCGCGCACCGTCGTGCTCGGCCACCTGCTGCGAGGCGGGACGCCGACGTCGCAGGACCGGTTGCTCGGACTGCGCTTCGGCGCCGCGGCCGTGCGCGCGTTGGAGGAGGGCCACGACGGCGTGATGGTGGCGTTGCGCCCGCCGCACGTCCAGTTCGTGCCGCTGGCCGAGGCCGTCAGCCGGATGCGCACCGTGCCGCTCGACGGCGACACCGTCGTCTCCGCGCGTGATCTCGGCATCGCCTTCGGTGACGAGCCCGTCGCCGCCGACTCCGTGACCCCGGCGGCCGAGTCAACGATTCCATGACGGAGCGGCCGCGCGTCACGCTGACCGAGATCGTGCTCGACGGGCCGGACGCCCACGAGCTGGCCGACTTCTACCAGCGCCTGCTGGGCGGGACGATCGGCACGGAAGAGCCCGACTGGGTGACGCTGACACCAGGCGCGGGCGGCCCGACGTTGGCCTTCGCCTCCGAACCGGCGTACGTGCCGCCGGTGTGGCCGAGCCGCGCCGAGGATCAGCAGATGATGGTGCACCTCGATTTCCTCGTCGACGACCTCGAGGCGGGTGTGGCGCACGCCGTGGAGCTGGGCGCGGTGGCGGCCGCGTTCCAGCCGCAGGACGACGTCCGCGTGATGCTTGACCCCGCGGGCCACCCGTTCTGCCTGTGGGTCGAACCGTAGGGCGACCGGCGGTCAGGACCCGACGCGGGCGACGAACTCCGTGATCCGCTCGACGAACGCGTCACGATGGAAGCGTTCGAACTGCGCCCACGTCGTGAGCGTCGTCGTGTCGGCGACACGGTCGAGGAACAGCCGGCCGTCGAGGTGGTCGCACTCGTGCTGGAACGTCCCCGCCGTCAGCCCGCGCTTGACCTCATCCGTGGCAACGCCATCGCGGCCGAGGTAGCGGACGCGCACGTTGACGTGGCGGAACACGTTGCCGCGCAGGTCGGGCACCGACAGGCAGCCCTCGTTGATCTCCACGAGCTCGTCGTCGAGCGGCTCGATGAGCGGGTTGACGACGACGGTCAGCGGGATCTTCGGCTTGTACGGGTAACGCGGGTTGTGGTCGACCTCGATGACGGCGATGCGCACCGGTTCGTGGACCTGATTGGCCGCCAATCCGGCACCGTTGGCACTGCGCATCGTGTCGATCAGGTCGTCGATCAACGCCTGCATGTCGGGCGCCGCCAACTCCTCCGGCGTCACCTCCCGGGCGCGCTGACGCAGCACGGGATGGCCGACGGTGGCGATCGGGCGGACCGTCATTCGGCGTCGCCGTCGGTCACGACGCCGGCGGTATCACCCGCTCGGGTCCACAGGACGGGGAACAGGTCGTGGTCCATCGGCGCGCCGGGCGGCAACTCGTCGGCGAGGCCGGCGAAGTCTGGCGACGTCGGCCACGGTCGCGGCGCATGAACGATGTCGTCACCGAGGAAGCGCAGCGACAGCACGCGCCGCCGGTGTGGGCCGTCGACGCCGCCGGCCGCGTGCAGCGTGAGCATGTGGAAGAACACGGCGTCGCCGGGCTCCAGCTCCCAGCCGAGGATCGTGAAGTCCTCGGGGTGACCGTCGATGTCTGGCAGCTCGCCGAGACTGCCCTCCGGGAACCACTGGGCCTGATCGTCGAGGAACGATCGCGGCATGAACCACTCGCCGTCGTGCGAGCCGGCCACGAACTCGAGCGTGGCGGAACGGGACACCGGATCGACGGGGAACCACACGCTCGCGTTCTGGCGACCGTCGACGTTGTAGTACGGCTGGTCCTGGTGCCACGGCGTGCGCTGGCGCGTGCCGGGCTCCTTGACGAGCACATGGTCGTGGTAGAGCCGGACGGTGTCGGCGCCCATCAGTTCCCCGGCCACGGCGGCCGTGCCGGACTCACGGATGAAGCGCTCCATCGGCGCGATGCGCGTCCAGTTGCAGAAGTCCTCGACGAACGCGCCGTCGCCGCCGGCACTCGCCCGCTTGGCGCGCGGCGAGAGATCGGCGAGGTTGGCGTCGATCGCCTCGCCCGCCAACTCGATGTGCTCGGGCGCGACGAGCCGGCGCACGCACACCGCGCCGTCGCGCTGGAAGTCTCCTTCGACGTGCATGGTGCTCAGTCTGTCGCCGCCATGCACCCGGCGCGCACTCTCACTCCGCCATCGGGATGCGTACGTGGCGGGCGGCGGCGACCTCGACGGCGCGGTCGTAGCCGGCGTCGACGTGGCGGATGACACCCATGCCCGGGTCGGTCGTCAACACGCGTTCCAGCTTCTCGTCGGCGAGCGCGGTACCGTCGGCCAGGGCGACCATCCCGGCGTGGATCGACCGGCCGATCCCGACACCGCCGCCGTGGTGGATCGACACCCACGTGGCCCCCGACGACGTGTTGACGAGCGCGTTGAGGAGCGGCCAGTCGGCGATGGCGTCGGAGCCGTCGGCCATCGCCTCGGTCTCCCGGTACGGCGAGGCGACCGAGCCCGAGTCGAGGTGGTCGCGACCGATCACGATCGGCGCCGACACCTTGCCGCCGCGCACCAGCTCGTTGAAGCGCAGGCCGAGGCGATGGCGCTCCCCGTAGCCGAGCCAGCAGATGCGCGCCGGTAGGCCCTGGAACGCCACTCGTTCGCTGGCCAGGCGTAGCCACCTAGCGAGACCTTCGTCGTCCGGGAACTCGTCGCGCACGGCCTGATCGGTCACGGCGATGTCTGCTGGGTCACCGGACAGGGCGACCCAGCGGAACGGACCCTTGCCCTCACAGAACAGGGGGCGGATGTAGGCGGGCAGGAACCCGGGGTAGGCGAACGCCCGGTCGAAGCCTCCGAGCTCGGCCTCGGCGCGCAGGCTGTTGCCGTAGTCGAAGACCTCGGCGCCCCCGTCCTGGAAGCCGACCATCGCCTCGCAGTGGGCGGCCATCGACATCCTCGCCCGTCGGATGAACCCGTCGGGGTCGGTGCGCGCCAGCTCGGCCGCGGCCTCCGCCGTGACGTCGACGGGTACGTAGCTCAGCGGGTCGTGGGCGCTGGTCTGGTCGGTGACGATGTCGGCGGGAAAGCCCAGCTCGAGCAGTTGCGGGAGGAGCTGCGCGGCGTTGCCGACGACACCGACGGACAGGCCGCGGCGCTCGTCGCGGGCGGCGGTGCAGCGGCGCACGGCGTCGTCGAGGTCGTCGGCGACTTCGTCGAGGAAGCGGGTGTCGATGCGCCGCCGCACGCGAGCCGCGTCGACGTCGATGCACAACGCCACACCGTCGTTCATCGTGATCGCCAGCGGTTGCGCGCCGCCCATGCCGCCGAGGCCGGCGGTCAGCGTGATCGTCCCGGCCAGCGACCCGCCGAAGCGGCGCCTGGCGATCTCGGCGAAGCACTCGTAGGTGCCCTGCAGGATGCCCTGCGTGCCGATGTAGATCCACGACCCCGCGGTCATCTGCCCGTACATCGTCAGCCCGGCCGCCTCCAGCCGGCGGAACTCGTCCCAGTTCGCCCAGTCGGGGACGAGGTTGGAGTTGGCCAGCAGCACGCGCGGCGCCCACTCGTGGGTGCGAAAGACGCCGACGGGCTTGCCCGACTGGACGAGCATCGTCTCGTCGTCGGCCAGCGTCGTCAGCGTCTTGCACATCGCGTCGAAGGCGTCCCAGGAGCGCGCGGCCCTTCCCGTCCCCCCGTAGACGACCAGGTCGTCGGGCCGTTCGGCGACGTCCGGATCGAGGTTGTTGTGCAGCATCCGGTATGCCGCCTCCTGCGGCCAACCGCGACACGACAGTGCGGTGCCCCGGGGGGCGCGGACAGGACGAGGACCCGAAACCATGACTCCACGTTCGCGCACCCGTTCTGTCCTTTCGAACCGGCGCGAATGGGCAGGTCCGAAAGGACAGTTCAGTCAGGCGAGGTCGATGTCGACGGCGTCGAGCAACCGGCCGCTCGTGACGAGGTCCTCGACGGCGGCGAGGCGCGGGGCCAGCCAGCGATCCGGGCCGGGCACGCC
>JALZMG010000300.1 GCA_030858325.1 Actinomycetota bacterium
TCGGCCATGGCGACGATCCAGCGCTCGTTGAAGTCGCCGATGTCGTTGCGCACGTGCGGGCGCTCGGCGCGATCGATGGCGACGTCAGGCACCGCCTCGCCGAGCAGCATCGCCTCGGTCCCGACGACATGGGCGGCGACGTCCTTGACGTCCCACCCGGGCAGGGCGGTGGGTGTCGACCATGCGTCGTCGTCGAGCCCGGCCAGCAGATCGTCGAGGCGCGACCAGACGTCACGCAGGGCATCGACGGTGGTGGCACGCGCGACGGAAGTCGTCATGGCCGACGCTGTCGCCTCACGGGGTGGGGTTCTGGATCGTGATCCAGTCCCGCGCCTCGAGGTACGGACGGAACGTGGTGGCGATGAGCTCCAGGTCAGCTCGTGCCTTCGGACGCTGCATCTCGTACAGCTGGGGGAACCGCCGCCACGCCTCGACGAGCCGCCACAGCGCGACCGCGTCCTCGCCGGCCGGCGGGTCGACGACGACGGGGCCGAACAGGCACTGACCGTCGGGGAAGAACAGCGTCGGCACGCCGAAGCCGCCGGCGGCGACGACGCGCTCGTGCTCTGCGCGCACGTCGTCGTGTGTCGTCGCATCGGCGATGGCCAGGCGAACGACAGAAGGGTCGATGCCGAGCTCGGCCAGCAGCTCCTCGGCGACCTCCGGCCGGTGGGGCCGCCGGCCCTCCTCGTGCAAGGCTCGACCGGCTCGCTCGTACCACGCGTCGAGCAACGCCGGATCGTCACGGCGCAGCAACGCGCCGATACGCATCATCGACCAGCCGTAGGACCACTCCCGCTCCCACGGGTGCTTCTTGCCCTCGACACGGTTGATCTCCTCCAGACTGAAGAAGCGCCAACGGACCTCGAGACCCGTCAGATCGCGGACAGTGCGCATCCACTTCGAGGTCTGGTAGGCCCACGGGCACATCACGTCGAAGTGGAACTCGACGTAGTCCGCGGCCGGCTCCATCGCTCCATCGTGGCCGGTGGCGAACCTCCTTCCGCTACCGGTCGGGCCGCACGTCGGGATCGTCGGCCGTCGGGCCGACGGCACCGATCGCCGAGAAGTACTCGAGGTGGGCGTCGACGACGGCGACGGCATCGACATCGTCGAGCAACTCGACACCCTCCCGCTCGGCCTCACCGAGGAGATAGCCGATCAATGTCTCGTCGGAGATCACGGTCGCCTCGACGATGTCCTGGCGCCGATCGACGACGTTCGTCGGTTGCAACCCCTTGGCGTGCAGCCAGCGCAGGTGCAGTGCGAGCAGCCGCTCCACGTCACCAGGCGTCAGCCTGGCCTGCGTCGCCGTCGGCACGCGGTCGGACACGAACTCGACGGCCTGCCCGATCTCGTACACGGCGCGCGGGGCGACGGCGTCGAGGCGGTGCGCCTCGCGCCCGACGACGCCGGCGGCGATGACGAACGTGGCGATGGCCGCGGCGACGGCGAACGCGATCGTCACGGGCTCCACCCAAGCCACACTACGAACTTGTCCTTTGGGACCGGCCCATGAGCGCTGATCGGGACGGACACGTCGCGCCGGAGGACGGCGGGGGGGACCACGTAGACTTAGTCCACATGACCACCATTACGGTCAACGTGCACGAGGCGAAGACGCAGCTGTCCAAGCTGCTGGCCGAAGTGGAGGGTGGCGACGACGTCGTCATCGCCCGCCGTGGCAAGCCCGTGGCCCGCCTGGTTCGCTACAAGCGCAAGGAGCGCGCGGCGCTCGGATCCTTGAAGCTCCCCGGACCGATCGACCCTGCCGCTTTCGACCCGATGACCGATGACGAGCTGCGCGAGTGGGGTTTGCTCTGATCCTGCTGCTCGACAGCTCGACGCTGATCTGGGCGACCTCCGTACCGTCGCTGCTCAGCGCACGAGCGCGATCGGCGCTCGATGACGACCAACACGACGTCTGCGTTTCTGCTGCCTCGGCGTGGGAGATAGCGACCAAGCATCGACTCGGGCGGCTTGAGCACGCCGGGCCGCTTGTCGACGATTGGGACGGCCACCTCGAACGGTTCGGTTACACGGCTGTCGACATCACCGATCGCCAAGCTCGGCATGCTGGGTCATACGACGTCGCCCACGGGGACCCGTTCGACCGGATCATCGCCGCCCAGGCGGAGTTGGAGGAGATGACGCTCGTCGCCAGCGACCGTGCCTTCGACCTGTTCCCCGTCACCCGCCTTTGGTGACCACCGTCCGCCTCGATCCGTCCTTTCGAGTCGGCCCGATCGGGCCGATCGGAAGGACGGTTCGGGTCTTACAGGCCGATGCGTTGGGCCAGCAGCTCGCGGTGGTACGTCGGGTCGCCGAACAGCAGCTCGGAGCTCTTGGCCCGCTTGAAGTAGAGGTGCGCGGGGTGCTCCCACGTGAACCCGATGCCACCGTGAATCTGGATGTTCTCGGCGGCGGCGTGGAAGTAGGCCTCCGAGCAGTACGCCTTGGCCAATGAGGCGACGGACGGCAACTCGTCGTTCAGTTCGCTGGCACACCACAGCCCGTAGTAGGCGGCCGACTTGGCCGACTCGACCTCCAGCAGCATGTCGGCACACTTGTGCTTGATCGCCTGGAACGAGCCGATCGGACGTCCGAACTGGACGCGCACCTTGGCGTACTCGACGGCCATGTCGAGCACCTTCTGGGCCCCGCCGACCTGCTCGGCGGCGAGCCCGACGACGACGAGGTCGAGCACCTTCGACAGCACGTCCCAGCCCTGCCCGGCGGTGCCGACCAGCGTGGCCGGGGTGTTCTCGAACTCCAGCCTGGCCTGCTTGCGGGTCTGGTCCATCGTCGACAGCGCGGTGCGCGTCAGGCCGTCGGCGTCGCCGTCGAGGGCGAACAGGCTGACGCCATCGTCCGTGCGGGCGGCGACGAGGATCAGGCCGGCCGTATGTCCGTCGAGCACGAACATCTTCGTGCCAGACAGCGTGTAGCCATTGCCCGATGCCGTAGCGGCCATCTCGATCCCGGCCTCGTCCCACTTGCCGGACGGCTCGGTGAACGCGACGGTGGCGATGGTCTCGCCGCTGGCGATGCCGGGCAGGTACTTCGCCATCGCCGCATCGTCGCCGCTGTGCAGCAGCGTGTTGGCCGCCAGCACGACCGTCGAGAAGAACGGGGCGCACAGGAGCGAGCGGCCCATCTCCTCGAGGACGATGCCCAGCTCGACGTAGCCGTACCCGGAGCCGCCGTGCTCTTCGGGGATGTGCAGGCCCTGCAAACCCATCTGCTCGGCCATCTGCTTCCAGACTGCCTCGTCGTAGCCCTGCTCGGTCTCCATCTGCTCGCGCACGGCCGCTTCTGGGCTCTTCGAGTCGAGAAACGCCCTGACCGTCTTGCGCAGCTCGTCTTGTTCTTCCGTAAAGGCGAAGTTCATGCCGTGATCGTGGGCCGTCTTGACCATTCGCCGCCATTCCGCTTGTGTACACATATGTCCACACTGTCGATTCGTGGCGTTCGTGCTGATCTGGCCGCTGCCGTGCGC
>JALZMG010000529.1 GCA_030858325.1 Actinomycetota bacterium
CGGATCGGGCCGGTTGCGACGCGCAGAACGCTCGTTGCGCCAGACTGGGGTGCGCTATGAGCACGTCGACGGTCACGTTCACGACCATCCCGGTCATCGATCTGTCCCGGTGGCGCGGGTCGCCCAAAGACCGCGCCGCGTTGGCCGAGGACGTGCGCCGGGTGTGTCACGAGGTCGGCTTCTTCCACCTCGTCGGCCACGGTGTGCCGGCAGAGTTCGTCGATCGCTACTTCGCCGCCCTGCGTGCGTTCTTCGCGCTGCCGGAGGCGACGAAGGCGACGATCGACAAGCGCCGGTCGCGCCACTTCCGTGGCTGGGAACGCGTCGGCGCCGAACTGACGACAATCGGCCGGATCACCGCGAGCAGCTCGACGTCTCGACGGAACACCCGCCGTACCCGACCGACGTGGAGCCGGCCTACCTGCGCCTCGACGGGCCCAACCAGTGGCTGCCGGAGGACGTGTTGCCCGGCTTTCGCGACGTCGTCGGCGAGTTCTTCGGCCGTTTCGGCGCCGTCGCCGACGAGTTGATGGATGTGCTGTCGGTTGGCCTGGGTCTTGCGCCGGATCACCTGCGTCGCGTGTTCGGCGAGCGCCCGCTGTCGTTCGCCAAGCTGATCAGCTACCCGCCGACGCCACCAGGCGAAGCCGGCGTGAACGCCCACCACGACGCCGGGTTCCTGACCATCCTCGTGCAGCACGGCGTCGGCGGACTGCAGGCGATGAATCCCGACGGCGACTGGATCGACGTCGAGCCGCGCCCGGACGCGTTCGTCGTCAACCTCGGCGAGATGCTGCAGGAGATGACTGGCAACTACGTCGTCGCCACGACCCACCGCGTCATCGCCGGCGAGGCGCGCTTCTCGTCCGGCTACTTCCACGGCCCGGACCTGCGCACCCGCCTCGACCCGCTGCCACTGGACGCCTCATTCGCCGCCGCCGTCGCCGCCAGCCCGCGCCACGCCGGCGCCGGGTTCATGGCCACCCGGGACGACCTCGTCGCCGGCCGCGACGGGACGAGCGGGCACGGCACCGGCGTCTACGGCCAGCAGATGTGGAACTACTACCTGCGCAGCTATCCCGACAACGTCGCCGCCCACTACCCCGACCAGCTGCCTTGAACCCGTTCTGCATGGAGCAATCGGCCCGTTCGAGGCTGTGTCGTTAGGTCGGTGGCGACGGTGAGACGACCCGGATTGGTTGATGGGGGTGGGTTGCGTGTGGCTCGCCGGTCGCCGGCCGTGGTTGATCGTGGCGGTTGGCTTGGCGTCGAGTTGTTGCCGTTCAGGTGGTTCGGCGGTGCAGGATGGTGAGGTTGTGGCCGGTGAGGATCGAGTGCCATTCAGCCCGGACGGTTTCGTGGCCGCGTCGTAGGAATCGGGTGATGCGCCGGTTGGTCTTGATGTCCCCGAAGACGGGTTCGATGACGGCTTGTCGTTGCCGGTAGAGGCTGCGCCCGGCGGGTCTGGCCAGTCGGGTGTCCATGGCGTGGCGGCTGCGGGCGGCCCTGGTTGGACCTTTCGGTGGTCGCGGCCGGGGCCGGCCCGGTAGCCGCTGGATGGACACCGCTTCTTCGTCGGCGCCTTGCTGCCAGGCCAGTTTGAGGGCGCCGACGTGGGGCACGGACAGGCCGAGCAGCTCGGCGCCTTCGCGGATCAGCAGTTCACCGTTGACGACCCGGGCGATGACGGCGATGCGGCGGGCCCGTTCGGCGGCAACGGCGGCTTCGTAGTCGGCGACCGCGGCGTGGTGGGCGGCGAGGTCGGGTTCGGGCAGCGGGTCGGGTGACTGATCGGGGGTGTGGCGGCCGGTGGCGATGAGGACGTCAGGTAGCTCGTCTTCGGCTTCGATGTCCTCGATGACCTCCGAGGTCCAGTAACCGGCATCGGCCACGACGACCCCCGCCATCTGACCGGTGGCCGCCGCCACGGCGTCTCCGATGCGTTGCACCATCGGCGCCAACATCGTCGTGTCGGCCGGGTTCGCAGTGACATCAGCAGCGACGACGATCCCGCCGGCCACCGCTGCGGCCTGCGCGTTGTAGCCCTGCACCCAACCACCCCCAGAGCGAGGCACCAGCCCCGAATCGGGATCGGTCACGTTCATCTTGCGGTCGTCGGGCTCGTCGGCTCGTTCACGCAACCGACGCTGGATCCACTCACGCATCGAGTCCCGCTCCAACATCTCAGGGATCGGACCGTCATCAGGATCGGCGGCATCGGCAGCATCGTCGGCGGCATCGTTGGCTCCCACGTCGTCAGCCCACCCCGCGTACCGAGCCCGCAGATCACCTAACCGCTGACTGCGCGACGGCGACGCGTCCCCCGCCATCTTCGTGCCGTCCACCGCGATCAACGTCACATCGATCAGCCCGGCCTCCGCCGCCAACCCCACGACCTGGGCGAACAGACCCTCCAACAGGTCCCGATGACGGGTCAGGAACCGGCAGATCGTCACATGATCAGGCCGCTCATTCGCCGCCACCACCCGGAACCCGACATCGGTCGCCAACGCCCGCTCGATCCGCCGTGACGACATCGTCGCCGTCATCGACGCATACAACGCAATGCCGACCATCACCGCTGGGTGATACGCAGGCCGACCCCGATCACGCGACGTCGCCGCTCTGGCCACGAACCCCGACAGATCCAACGACTCGATCAACTCGACCAAGAACAGCGCTGCATGCCCCACCGCCAGCCACTCCCGCACGTCCGGCGGCAACAAGAACTGCTGATCACGGTCCACCCGGCGGAAACGAGCATCCATCCCACAACTTTTGCTCAAACGCCACCACCAGGCGGGGACCTAACGCAACAGCCTCGATCCGGCCGGTTGCGACGTACAGAACGGTCTTCAGGCGAGGAGCTCGACTTGGCAGCGCAGGCCCGGCGCCGCGGCCAGCTTGCCGTCGGCGGTCAGCAAGCCGGTTCGGAGCGACTCCGCCAACGCGACGTAAAGCGCGTCATAGATGGTCAGGTTCGACCGCAGCTGCCAGCACCGCTCGAGCAGCGGCAGATGCGAAACCCGTTGGAGACGGAGCGCCCCCAGGTCGGCGATCGCCAGCTCGGCGCGGCGCTCGTCCAACTTCCCCGCTGCCGTCATCCGCCGCCACGCCGAGAGCACCTCGACGTCAACGAGCTGGGGCGCGAGCAGACGCTGCCCCCTCAGTCGGGCTCGGGCTCGATCGCCATCGGCAGCGTCGTCGGCGAGTGCGGCAACGAGAACGCTGGCATCGACGACGATCACCGGGCGTCGCGCTCGGCGCGCACAGCCGCGGCTGCCGCCTTGAGCCCGGCCTGTCCACCGGCTCGTCCGCCCGCCCGATCAAGGACTTCGTCGAGCGTGGGAAGGCGGGCTTCGTCGACGAGCCGATCGAGCAGATACTCCTGGAGCGACTTGCCTGCCGCGGCCGCGCGTCGGCGCAGGGTGGCGTGGACGTCGGCCGGGACCTCTTTGACCTGGATGCTGGGCACCCCGACAAGTTTAGCGCCATTCTGGCGCTTGCGCATGTGCCATGGCGCCGCGTCTCACTCAACCGTCCTTTCCAACGTGCCCGATCCGGCCGATCGGAAAGGATAACGGGGGCTTCAGGGGAGGGCGTGCCTGGCGACGAGGTCGACCCAGCGCTCCCAGAGCGGCGGCGGGTAGTCGTGGCCCATGCCCTCAATGAGCTCAAAGCGGGCGCCGGGGATCAGCTCGGCCGTGCGCCGGCCGCCGCTCTGGTCGATCAACGTGTCCCGGTCGCCGTGGATGACGACCGTCGGTGCACGCACGCCGCGCAGCCCGGCCGCGCGGTCGCCTGAGGCGGCGACGGCGAGGAACTGGCGCGTGGTGCCGGCCGGGTTGAACGCTCGATCGAACGCCCGCTGCGCATCGGCACGCCAGCGGTCCTCGTCGGCGAACTCGGGGCTGCCCCACACGCGCAGGCCGGCGACGTGGCCATCCACGTACGACCGGCGGTCGGTGGCCGGCGGGCCGAGGAGAAGGGCCAGCGCCTCTGGCGTCGATCCGCCATAGCCCGGCTCGCCCGTCCTCGACATCACCGACGTCATCGTCGCCAGCCGCGCCGGATGCTCGATGGCCATCGTCTGCACGATCATCCCGCCCATCGACAAGCCCATCACGTGTGCCCGGTCGACGTCGCAGGCGTCGAGCACGGCGACGGCGTCGGCCGCCATGTCGGACAGCCGGTACGACGCCCCGTGTTCGTCGACCGGGGCGCCGTCGAACGACGTCGACAGCCCGACGTCGCGGTTGTCGAAGCGCACGACGTGCAGGCCGCAGGCGGCGAACATCGCGCACCACGCTTCCTGGTAGTTGATGCACTGGCTGCCCAGACCGTTGACGAGCAGCAGCGTCGGGTCGGCCGGGTCGCCGAAGCGCTCAAAGAAGAGCTGGCAGTCGCCGTTCGTCGCCGTCGTCATGTCGTCGCCCGCCTGCTCTCGAGCACCCGCATCGTCGAGCGCCACTCATCGAGGTCGACGTACAGCCCGAACAGATGGCGCGCTCCGCCGCCGGGGTCGAACGCCGTGCGGCCGTGGAGGACGCGGCTGTTGTGGAACACCATCACGTCGCCCGGCTCGAGCCGCACGACGACCTGCGCCTCCGGGCTGCGGGCGATGGCGTCGAAGCGGCGCAGCGCGTCGTAGACGGCCCCGACCTGGTCGACGGGCAACGTGAGCGGCGCCATCAGTGCGTTGTTGAAGCGGACCTCGCGATACGTCCCGTCGTCGTCGAGCACGATCACCGGCGCGGCCTGCCGCAGATCATGCGTCGCGTCGTGGAAGCGGTACGGGATGGCGACGTCACACAGCAGCCGGAACGCCTCCGGCGATTCCTCGCGCAGGCGGTCGGCGACAAAGAACCCGTCGACGAGCGTGGATGCGCCGCCTGGCGCATCGGCGACGAAGCAGGCGAGGAACTGCACGCCCGGCGGCGAGGAGTGGTTGACGAGGTCGGTATGTGGTCGCAGCTCGACGGCGGTGTAGGCGACGTTGTTCGGCTCAGGCATCGCCTCGACGTGGAAATCCGGACCGAAGTTCGTCGCCCGGATGTGGCCGACGCGGGTGGCGAGCTCGCGCACCGCGTCCTCGGTCGTCGGCGTGCCGCGCACGAACGCCACCCCGTCCGTCCACACCGACTCGACGAAGTGCGCCAGCGCTCCGTCGTCGGCGATGACGTCGGCGTAGTCGATCGCCGGCAGCGCCGCGGTCAGCGCGGCGCCCCAGTGGCGATGGCGCGGCCGGCGCACGTACTGGCACACCGCGCACGCGCAGTGCTTGCGCAACCAGGCGCATGCGTACGTGCTGGCACGATGACCGTCGCTCCAGTCGATCCTCAGTGCGTTCTGGTCCATCGCCAGGCTCGTCGGCGCGACGTCGGGATCGAGCGCGAACGTGTCGAGCAGGCGTTCGCGCGTCTGCGCATGCATGCACTCGTGGCAGTCGCAGTTGTCACGTAGCCAGAGGTGGTGGAACGCGCTGTCATGGCCGTCGTCCCACTCGATCGTCACGTGCCGCTCGCCGGGCACCACCCGCCCGTGCAGGACCGGCATCAGCACGCCCGTCGCCGGCAGTCGTCGGCACAACCGCGCCTCGTGCTCGGTGACGACCTCGCCGGCGCCGAACCCTACGGTCTGCAGGCCGCGCATGACAGCGACGAGACAGTCGTCACGCAACGCTTCCAGCTCGCGGATCGACCGACCTTCGACCTGCTCGTCGGACTGCGCGACGAGCAGGTCGAGCAGCTCGGGTGTCAGCTCAGGGACGTCGGTCAGCTTCGTCCACGGCCACTGCAGCGTCGGGCCGAACTGCTCCATGAAGTGGCGCATCCCCGCTTCCCCGCCGGCCAGCCGGTATGTGAGGAACGTGCCCATCGCGCTCCAGCGCAGCCCGGCGCCGAAGCGGATGGCGTCGTCGATCTGGCTGACGGTGGCGGTGCCGTCGGCGACGAGCCACAGCGCCTCCCGCCACAGCGCTTCGAGCAGACGGTCGGCGACGAACCCGTCGACCTCGGCGTCCAGCACGAGCGGGCGCATCCCGACGGAGCGGTAGGTCGTGACGACCCGGTCGATCACCCCCTCGACACGGGCCGCCCCTGCGCACACCTCGACGAGCGGCAGCAGGTACACGGGGTTGAACGGATGACCGACGACGAGCCGCTCCGGGTGGACTAGGCCCTCCTGCAGTCGCGAGGGCAGCAACCCGGACGTCGAGGAGGCGATGACCACGCCCCTCGGCGCGACCGCATCGGCGCGGGCGATCAGCTGCCGCTTGAGCTCCAGGCGTTCCGGAGCGCTCTCCTGGACGTGATCGACGCCGTCGACGGCGTCCTCGGGCGTGGCGACGAGTGTCAGTACCCCCTCCGGCGGCAGCGGTGCGTTGACGAGTCTGGTGAACGCCCTGCGCGCGTTGGCGACCACCTCGCCGACCCTGCGCGCGGCGTCCGGATCGGGGTCGTACAGCGCGACGTCGGCGCCGTGCAGCAGGAAACGGGCGGCCCACCCACCGCCGATGACGCCGCCCCCGAGCAGCCCCACTCGCGCGGGTACTCGCTCGCTCATGAAGGTGCGGTCAGCTGCAGGCGGTCGCGGACCTCGGCCGGGCCGAGCACGCGCACGTTCATGGCGGCGAGGATGCGGCCGGCCCGCTCGACCAGCTGTGCGTTCGTCGCCAGCTGCTTCGGCCCCACGTAGAGGTTGTCCTCCAGCCCGACGCGCACGTTACCGCCGGCCAGCGCAGCCATGGCGACGTACGGGACCTGCATCCGTCCGATCGAGAACGCCGAGAACACGCACCCCTTCGGCAACAGGTCGACCATCGCCAGCAGCGTGGCCGCGTCGTCGGGCGCGCCGTAGGCGATCCCCATGCACAACTGCACCATCACCGGATCGTCGATCAGCCCCTCGG
>JALZMG010000366.1 GCA_030858325.1 Actinomycetota bacterium
GTGTCGAGGTCCAGCGCGGCGCACAGGTCGTCCAGGGTGCGCGCGTAGCCGGCGATGGAGATCGCCTGCACCGGCATCTGCGACGCGCCGAAGCCGGGCAGGTCGACGGCGATCACACGGTGGTCGCGCGCGAACTCGCAGATGTTCTCCAGCCAGTTCTGCCAGCTGCCGCCCAGGCCGTGCACGAACAGCACGACCGGCCCGCGGCCCACGTCGACGACGTTGCACCATCGGTCCTGCACCTCGACCCAGCGCAGGTGCTCGCGCCAGTCGACGTCCATCCAGGCCGACCGGCCGACGGGGCCGTACGCATCGAGGCCGCGGTGCTGTTCTAGGCTTGAGGAGGCGGCCACGGCGGCCGACAACCCTACTGCGCATGCGCATAGCGATCGATATCGACTCCACGCTGCATCACTACTGGGACGTCCTCTCGGCGGCCGCCCGGCGGCGCTTCGGCATCGACCTGCCCTACGAGGAGCAGCTGGACTGGGGGATCACCCGCCTGCGCCCCGAGCAGCTGAACCTGTGCATCGCCGAGACACATGGCGAGAGTGCTATCGCGGCCGCCGAGCCCTACCCGGACGCGGTTGCGACGGTCCGCCGGTGGCACGAGGCCGGGCACTTCATCCACATCACCACCCACCGCGCCGCCGACGCCCACGACGCCACCGAGCGCTGGCTGGCGCAGATCGGCCTGCCCTACGACGAGCTGTACTGCTCCTTCGACAAGCTCAGCCGCTGCCTGGAGATCGGGATCGACCTGCTCGTCGACGACAGCCCGGTCAACCTTGCCGGGGCCGTGGAGCGGGGCCTGCTGGTGGCCACCATCGCCCACCCCTGGAACCGGGACGTGTGCGAGGAGGAGGACGTGATCTGCGGCGCCGACTGGCGCGAGCTGGCGGCACGCCTGGAACCGCTGCTGATCCGGTGATCCCGGGTGTGACCGAGCATCGCGCCTTGCAGGACTTCTCCCAGACGCCCCGCCGTACAATGATCCGCAACTCCCGCCGTCTCGAAGGTTCAAGGAAGTCGTGCGTCAACTCTCCATCATCGCCCTCTGCCTGCTCATCGCCGTCCTGCTGGCCGGCGTCGGTGGCGTCTATGCCTACGACGACGGCCGCGACGACCTGATCGCCGAGGGTGTCCGCGTCGGCGCCGTCGACGTCGGCGGCCTGCGGGCCACCGAGGCGCGGGCGCTCGTGCGCGACCGGCTGCTCGAGCCGCTCCAGGAGCCGCTCCTGGTCCGCGTCGGCGACGAGTCCTTTCCGCTGAGCGCCCGCGAGGCGCGCATCCGCGCGAACATCTCGGCGATGGTGGCCGACGCGGTGCGGCGCAGCCGCGAGGGCTCCGTGTTCAGCCGCACGTGGCGCGGGCTCACCGGCGGCCAGGTCCGCGCGCGCATAGCCCCTACCGTCGGGTACTCCGAGGCGGCCGTGCAGCGCCTGGTCGACAGGGTGCGCGTCAAGATGAGCCGCGACGCCGTCGACGCGAAGGTGGACTTCGCCGCCCAGAACCTCACGGTCCGCGAGTCCAAGACCGGTCGCACGATCGACGCCAAGCGGCTGCGCGCCAAGGTGCGCACCGCGCTCGTCTCGACCGCGGGCGAGCGCACCGTCCGCGCCGAGCTCGAGAAGGTGCAGCCGAAGGTCTCCAGCGGCAGGCTCGCCGACCGCTACCCCGTGGTGCTCACGGTCGACCGCGGCGGCTTTCGCATCCGGCTCTTCAAGAACCTCAAGGAGGTCAAGAGCTACCCGATCGCGCTCGGCGAGGCCGGCCAGGAGACCCCCAGCGGGCTCTACAACATCGCCAACAAGGCGGTCAACCCGGCCTGGAACGTCCCCAACTCCGACTGGGCCGGCGACCTGGCCGGCACGGTGGTCCCCGGAGGCACCCCTGAGAACCCGCTCAAGGCGCGCTGGATGGGGATCTACGACGGCGTCGGCGTGCACGGCACGGCCGACCGGGCATCGATCGGCTCCAACGCGTCCAAGGGCTGCATCCGCATGCTCATCGAGGACGTCAAGGTGCTCTACGACCAGGTCCCGGTAGGCGCCCCGATCTACATCGACTGAGCAGGCCGCGGCCGCGTGCGCCCCGCTCGCTCACGCACCCGCGGGCGCCCTGATCGCATCGGGCGAAATCTCCTCCCAGCCCTGCTCGGTGAGCAGGGCATGGTGCGGCGAGTGTCGAAGGACCAGGGTGCCGATGAAGACCCCTCGCTCGCGCTTGCGCATGATCGCGTACCACATCGTCGACGCATCGCCCGTGCCCTGGATGCGCAGCCACGGCCGCGGAGGCAGGTCGCCGGCCTCCATCACCTCGGCCGCGATGAGCTGGTGCAGCGTCGCGACGCTGCCGCTGTCGGTATCGATGAAGAAGACGCCCACGGAAGGGTCGAGG
>JALZMG010000373.1 GCA_030858325.1 Actinomycetota bacterium
CCCGTGCGCTCGTCGACCACTTCGGCTGGTCCAGACCCGCCGCACTCAGCCTGGCGGTCGGCTGATGGCAGGGCCCACCGAGTACGGCAACGTCGTCGCCGCGCTGCAGCAGGAGTTCGCCGGCGACGTTGCACCCGAGGTCGTCGAGCGCTGCGTGATGGGCGAGGCCGCCCGTGTCGCCGATGCCCGCATCCGCTCGTTCCTTGACGTGCTCATCCACAAGGCGGCCCGGGCCCAACTCGTCGTGATCAGGCACCAGGCGGCGAGCATCCCGCGAACTTGACCGTAGGGATCGTCCAGGGGCGACCACTGCACGCCGACTCGCCCGGCGTGCGAGGCTGGCGCGATGCAGCTGGGCATGATCGGTCTGGGGCGCATGGGCGCCAACATGGTGCGCCGGCTGGAACTGGCCGGCCATGACTGCGTCGGCTACGACATCGATGCAGAGGTCGTCGCGTCGCTCGCCGCCGACGGTCTGGAGGGGGCGGCGAACCTGGCCGAGTTCGTCGCCAAGCTCGACGCGCCGCGTCACGTCTGGATCATGGTGCCGGCCGCATTCGTCGACTCGACGATCGCCGAGCTCGCCCCGCTCCTGGAATCCGGCGACACGATCATCGACGGCGGCAACTCGTGGTACCACGACGACGTCGACCGCGCCGCGCCACTCGCGACCGACCGCGGCATCGACTACGTCGACGTCGGCACGAGCGGCGGTATCCACGGCCTCGAGCGTGGGTACTGCCTGATGATCGGTGGACCCGACGACGCCGTGGCCAGGCTGGCCCCGATCTTCGACAGCCTCGCCCCCGGCGTCGACACCGCCGCCCGCACGCCCGCTCGGGCCGGTGACGCCGAGCCCGGCCCTGCCGAGCGGGGCTGGCTGCACTGCGGGCCGAACGGCGCCGGTCACTTCGTGAAGATGATCCACAACGGCATCGAGTACGGCCTCATGGCGGCCTACGCCGAGGGGCTGAACATCATGGCCAAGGCCGACATCGGGATGGAGCGCCACGCCGCCGACGCCGAGACGGCCCCGCTCCCGGCGCCCCAGTACTACCGCTACGAGCTGGACCTGGCGGCGATCACCGAGGTGTGGCGGCGCGGGTCCGTCGTCGCCAGCTGGCTGCTCGACCTGACGGCCCAGGCGTTGGCCGTCGACCCGCACCTCGAGAGCTACGCCGGCCATGTCAGCGACTCCGGCGAGGGCCGCTGGACCGTCAACGCGGCGATCGACGAAGGCGTTCCGGTGCCGGTGCTGTCCGCGGCGCTGTACCAGCGGTTCAGCTCCCGCGGCCGCTCCGACATCGCCGACAAGGTGCTGTCGGCGATGCGCGCCGGCTTCGGCGGCCACGTCGAACAGCAGACGTCGACGCGATGACCCCCACCCCGACCCATCCGAGGTTTTGGTGCACCCGAGGGTTTCGTGCTCCCCCTGGGTGGGTCAAATCCTCGGATGCCGCCGGCCGAGCGAGGAGTGACCGCCGATGACGACGACCCATCAACCACAGGCCGACGCGCTCGTCCTGTTCGGCGCCACCGGTGACCTGGCCAAGCGCAAGCTGTTCCCGGCGCTGTACCACCTCGTCCGGCGCGGCCAGCTGACCGTGCCAGTGGTCGGGGTCGCCCGCAGCGACTGGACCGACGACGACTTCCGCGCCCACGCCCGCGAGTCGGTCGAGGCCAACGTCGACGACGTCGATGGCGCCGTGGTCGACGAACTGTGCCAGCGGCTCGACCTCATCCAGGGCGATTACTCGGCCTCGACGACGTGGGAGTCGCTGGCCGAGACGCTCGATCGGCACGGCTCCAAGGTCGCCGTGTACTACATGGCCATTCCTCCGGAAATGTTCCCGACCGTCGCCGAGGCGCTCGCCTCGGTCGGCCTCAACGAACGTGGCCGCATCGTCGTCGAGAAGCCGTTCGGGCGCGACCTGTCCTCCGCGCTGGAGCTGAACGAGACGCTGCACTCGATCTTCCCCGAGGAGCGCATCTACCGCATCGACCACTACCTCGGCAAGGAGGCCGTGGAGGACCTGCTCGTGTTCCGCTTCTCGAACATGCTCCTCGAGCCCGTGTGGAACCGCAACTACGTGCGCAGCGTGCAGGTGACAATGGCCGAGTCGATCGGCGTCGAGGGCCGCGGCAGCTTCTACGACTCGGTCGGCGCCATCCGTGACGTGCTGCAGAACCACCTCCTGCAGGTCGTCACGCTGCTGGCAATGGAGCCGCCCGTCGGGCCGCACGCGTCGTTCCTGCAGGACGAGAAGGCCAAGGTGCTGGCGGCGATGGCGCCCATCGACCCGCGCTGCCTCGTGCGCGGCCAGTACGTCGGCTACCGCGACGAGCCCGGCGTCGACAAGGAGTCCGAGGTGGAGACATTCGTCGCCGCCAAGGTCGAGATCAACTCGTGGCGCTGGGCCGGGGTGCCGTGGTACGTGCGCGTCGGCAAGGCGCTCGGCGGCGCCGCGACGGAGGCCGTCGTCGAGCTGCGCCAACCGCCGCAGTTGCTGTTCGACGAGGCCGGCGGCCCGGTCCCCGGGCGCAACCTGGTGCGTTTCCGCCTCGGGCGTGACGACGGTGTGACGTTCGGGTTGCAGGCGAAGACGCCCGGGCCGCACCTCGACAGCCAGGAGGTCGACCTGCGCGTCGACTTCGCCGCCGCGCTCGGCGAGCGCCAGGAAGCCTACGAGCGGCTGATCGACGACGCCATCGACGGGTCCGCCCGCCGCTTCGCCCGTGAGGACGTGGTCGAGCTGACGTGGCGGGTGATCCAACCGGCGCTCGACGAGCCGGGCAAGGTGCACCCCTACTTCCGAGGCTCGTGGGGCCCGGACGAGGCTGACCGCATCCTCGACGGCGACACCTGGTTCGAACCGTCGACGTGATCTGACACCCACGTCCCGTCACCCGCCACGCGATGAGAGGTGAGCGCGCATAACGCGCTCATCGCGCGCGTGGGAACATCCGGCCGGAGCAGGTGGTTGTACTCCATTGCAATGAACGACTCCATTGGTCTCTATCTCAACGACATCGGCAAGGTCCCCCTCCTCACGGCTGAGGACGAGCGCGAGCTGTCGCGCGCCATCGAAGCCGGGCGCGAGGCCGCCGAGCGCATCGACAACGGCGAGCGCAGCGCCGAGCTGCGCCGCACGGTGCGCACCGCGGCCGCCGCCAAGGACCGTTTCATCCGCGCCAATCTACGCCTCGTCGTCTCCATCGCCCGCCGGTACCCGCTGCCCCAGGGCATGGACCTCGGCGACGTCATCCAGGAGGGCAACCTCGGCCTCGAGCACGCCGTCGACAAGTTCGACTGGCGGCGCGGCTTCAAGTTCTCGACGTACGCCACGTTCTGGATCCGCCAGGCCATCGGCCGGGCGCTCGACCAGAAGGGCAGCCTGATCCGCATCCCCGGCGACCGTTCGTCGGCGCTGCGCTCGGCGCTGCGCCAGGCCGGCGGTGACGCCGACGGGCTCGACGCGGCCAACGCCGAGTTGCACCGTCTGACGGCGACTGCGTCACTGGACAAGGCGATCGGCGACGACGGCGAGGCCACGCTCGGCGATCTCGTGGCCAGCGACACCGAGACGCCGGAGGACATCGTCCTCGCCGGTGCCGACCTGGAATTGGTCGAGCAGCTGCTCGGGCGGCTCGACGCCCGCCACCGCTTCGCCGTCGAAGCGCGCTTCGGGCTGAACGACGGCGAGACGCGCAGCTTCCGTGAAGTCGGCGAGCAACTCGGGATCACGTCCGAAGCGGCCCGCCGCCTCGTCAATCGGGCGTTGTCCGGCCTGCGCGACGACCCGCGCGCCGACGTCGCCGCCTGACCCCCCACCTGTCCGTTCGGACCGGCCGCTCGGGCCGGTCCGATCGAACGGTTCGATCTCGATCGACCGGCTTTGTGTTTGCTGGTAGGTGTGCCTAACATCTGCTGTCGTGATCGCCGGTGGGGTGACGACATTGACGGGCGCACTACTCGCCGGCGGCGACGGTGACGCCGTTGCGCTCGTCGACGGTGCAGATGCGCTGACGTACCACCAATTGCGGGCGCGGGTCGCCGACCGTCGCGCCGAACTGGACCTCGGCCAGCGCGACATCGTCGTGCTCGCCACCACGAACACACTCGAGTTCGTCGTGACGTACCTCGCCCTGCTCGACGGCGGCCACGTCCCACTGCTCGTCGGGAGCCACGTCGAACGCCTCACCGCAGCCTGGCGACCGGCGGCCGTCGTCACGACATCCGCCGTCGGCATCGAGATCGAGCGCTGCGCCGGTGCCGCCCGACCGCTGCATCCCGATCTGCGGCTGTTGCTCAGCACATCAGGCTCGACGGGGGCACCGAAGCTCGTGCGGCTCTCCGACCGCAACCTCGTCAGCAATGCCTCCGCGATCACCGAATACCTCGGCCTCGGCGCCGGCGACTGTGGCATCACGTCGCTACCCCTGCACTACTGCTATGGCCTGTCGGTCCTCCACTCCCACCTCGCCGCCGGGGCCCGGATCGTGCTGACCGAGGCCTCGGTCGTCGACCCGTGCTTCGCCGCGGCGATGACCGCGCACGGCGTGACGAACGTGGCCGGCGTGCCGCACACGTTCGACCTGCTCGAGCGCGCCGGCCCGGACCGCCTGCGGGTGCCGTCGCTGCGGTTCGTGACCGTCGCCGGCGGCCGGTTGGCGGCCAGCCGGGTCGAGGAGTGGGCGCACCGCTGCGCCGCGTGGGACGCCGAGTTCTTCGTCATGTACGGCCAGACCGAGGCCACCGCGCGTATGGCCTACCTGCCGCCGGCGCTCGCCCTGCGCCGGCCGGGTGCGATCGGCGTGCCCATTCCCGGCGGCAGCCTCGAGCTGCGTCCTGTCGACGGCGCCCCGGACGGCGTCGGCGAACTCGTCTACCGCGGCGACAACGTGATGATGGGGTACGCCACCGGCGACGCCGACTTGGCCGCCGGCGCGGTGGTCGAGGAGCTGGTCACCGGTGACCTCGGCCGGTTCCACGACGACAACGGCGTTTTCGAGGTCGTCGGGCGGCGCTCCCGGTTCGTCAAGCCGTTCGGGTTACGCATCGATCTCGACGTCGTCGAGGCGGAACTGGCGACGACGTTCGGCGAGCTCGCCGTGACCGGCGACGACGAGCGGGTGATCGTGTGCGCGCCAGGCGCGAACGTGGCGATGGTCGCCGCCGCGGTCGCTGCACTGACCGGGCTGCCTGAGGG
>JALZMG010000387.1 GCA_030858325.1 Actinomycetota bacterium
GCGGCCGTCGGCATGTGGCTCCCGGCGGACAAGGGAATCGCGGGGCTACGTTGACGCGATGACCACGTATGTCGTCGGCGTGGCCGGCAGTGCCGACAACGCAGTGGTGCCCCACCCGCTGTTGGCGTGGGCGCAGTCGGTGGCCGGAGGCGACGACAGCATCGTCGCCGTGCATGCGTGGGAGGTCCCGATCGTCACCGGCTACGAGGCCGTCGCCGCGGTCGACACGCAAGCCGTCGAATCCGCCGGCGAAGAGTTCATGCGCACGTTGCTGGCCGACCACGGCGACGGCCGCACGACCGGGCGTGTCGTGTCCGGCCACCCCGGGCGGGCACTCACGGATCTGGTCGAAGCGACCGCCGGCGACGTCACGGTCGTCGTCGGCCACGCCGGGTCGAGCAAGATCGGCCTGCTCGTCGGTTCGACCGCCAACTACGTCATCCGCCATGCCCGCGGCCCGGTCGTCGTCGTACGCGGCGACGTGCGCCTACCGGTGCGGTGGGTCGTCGTCGGCATGGACGAGCCCCACGAAGACCATCCGGACGAACCCTCCGTTGCCGCACTGCGCTGGGCCGTGACGCTGCCCGGCGTCGAGCGCGTCGAGGTCCATCACGCCGCGTTCGTGCCGGGTGTCGCCGCCGGCCCCCTTTCCCAGCCGGGCATCGAGTCCGAGGAGGAGATCGCCGAGCTCGACGGGCAGCTGCGGGCGGCCATCGCCGAGGCCGTCGGCGACCGGGCCGTCGACGCCGAGGTCACCCCTGTTGTCACCGGTGGAACGGCGGGGTTCGCGCTGATCGAGGCGTCACGCCACGCCGACGTGGTGGTCATCGGCACTCGCGGGCACAGCGGGCTCATCGAGCTGATCACGGGGTCGACCAGCCTCGAGGTCATCGCGCACGCCCACTGCCCCGTCGCCGTCATCCGCTGATCGCGCGGCCCGGGCCGCGTCGTTCAGAGGTGGATGACCCGGTTCGGCACGCCGGCGAGGAACGAGCTTGCGGCGGCCGCATTGAGCGCGGTTCCGCGCGCGCCCCGTCCGTAGGCTCGGCCGGGCGATGTCCGCCTCACCCGCCACCGACGGTCTGAACCCCGACCAACTCGACGCCGTGGTGCACGAGGGCGGGCCGCTGCTCGTCGTCGCCGGCGCCGGATCCGGCAAGACGCGCGTGCTCACGCACCGCATCGCCCACCTCGTGCACGAGGGCGTGGCCCCGTCACGGATCCTGGCGATCACGTTCACGAACAAGGCAGCCGAGGAGATGCGCCAGCGTGTGGCCGCGCTGGTCGGCCCCGTCGCCAGGACGATGTGGGTGAGCACGTTCCACTCGGCGTGCGTGCGCATGCTGCGGGCCAACGCCGACCGGCTCGGCTACCCGCGTCAGTTCTCCATCTACGACCAGGCCGATGCCGTCCGTCTGACCGGCTACGTCATCCGCGACCTGCGCCTCGATGCCAAACGCTTCACCCCCCGCGGCGTGCACGCCACGATCAGCCGCTGGAAGAACGAGCTGCGCGACCCGGAGACCGCCGTCGCCGATGCGCAGCACGGCTACGAGCGCAAGCAGGCCGACGTGTACGTCGAGTACCAGGCCCGCTTGGCCAAGGCGGGGGCGATGGACTTCGACGACCTGCTCGTCAACACGGTCCGCCTGCTGCGCGGGCACCCGGACGTGCTCGAGGGGTACCGGGAGCGGTTCCAGCACATCCTCGTCGACGAGTACCAGGACACCAACCAGGCGCAGAACGAGATCGTCCTGCTCCTCGCCGGCGGCCACCACAACGTCTGCGTCGTCGGCGACAGCGACCAGTCGGTGTACCGGTTTCGGGGCGCCGACTACCGGAACATCCTGCAGTTCGAGGAGGCCTTTCCGGACGTCACCACGGTCGTCCTCGACCAGAACTACCGCAGCACGCAGACCATTCTCGACGCCGCCAACGCGGTCATCGCCAACAACGCCGAGCGCAAGCAGGCCGACGTATACGTCGAGTACCAGGCCCGCCTGGCCAAGGCGGGGGCGATGGACTTCGACGACCTGCTCGTCAACACCGTCAGCCTGCTGCGCCAACACCCAGACGTGCTCGAGGGGTACCGGG
>JALZMG010000392.1 GCA_030858325.1 Actinomycetota bacterium
GCTCACCCGTGAACGCAGCCTGCTGCAGGATGCCGAGCACGAAGCCGAAGATGTCGTCGAACAGCCCGGCGACGATGCCGCCGTGGGCACGCGCCGGCGCGCCCTCGTGCGCTGCGCCGAGCATCAGCAGGCCCTCGATCTCGTCGCCGCGGCGGTGCACTTCCAGGTCGACACCCCAGGGGCTCGCCAGTCCTGAGAACGGGCGGTCGTCGTAGGCCCGGATCGGCTCACCCTCTGGCAGCTCGACGCCGAGCACGTCGCCGCCGATCTCGAGTTCGCGCTGGCGCGGGGCGCCGTCGCCGACCGTCGATGTCACCGCCGCCAGCGTGTCGGCGACGCCATGGAGCACGTCGGCCGGGGCCTGGTGACCGACGACGGCGTGGCCGAGATCGCGGATCGCCTTGCCGACGCGTCGACGGGCGTGAGCCCCTGCGTCTTCGGCGCGACCCGATGGCGCAGGCGGCGCCGATGTCATGCCGATGTCATGCGTCGACGACGGCGGGACGATCGAGCGCCTCGAGCAAGGTGTTCCAGGCGAGCGTGGCGCACTTGATGCGGACCGGGAACTTGACGACGCCCTGCAACGCCTCGAGATCGCCCAGCTCCAGGCGGGCCACGTCACCGTCGCCTTCGCCGGTCGTGTCACCTTCGTCGGTCTCGATCGACATCATCCCCTTGAAGCGGCGCACCAGCGCGCGCACCTCCTCGACACGATGGCCCTTCACGGCCTGGCTCATCATCGACGCCGAGCTCTGCGAGATCGAGCAGCCCTGGCCGCCCACCTTGACGTCGCTGACCTTCCCGTCGTCCACGTGCAGGTAGATCGTGATCTCGTCGCCGCACAGCGGGTTGTGGCCCTGGGCGACGACGGCTGGCGGCGCCGGCAACTCGCCACGGTTGCGCGGCGTGCGGTAGTGGTCGAGGATGATCTCGCGGTAGAGGTCTTCGAGTCCGGGCATGGGGGCTCCTTGCAAGCGGGCCGCGGGTCGGGATCAGAAGCCGAAGATGTCGGCGGCGCCGTCCAGCGCGTCGGCCAGCGCGTCGACATCGTGACGATCGTTGTACACGTAGAAGCTGGCGCGCGCCGTGGCCGCCACGCCGAGCAGCTTCATCAGCGGCTTGGCGCAGTGATGGCCGGCGCGGATGCACACGTTGCGCTGGTCGAGCACCTGGCTGACGTCATGGGGGTGGAGGTCACGGAAGGCGAAGCTCAGGACGCCGCCGCGAGTGTCCAGCGCGGTCGGCCCGTGCACCGTGATGTCGTCGCCGAACCGGGCGGCCAACGTGTCGAGCGCGTAGCGGGTCATTTCGATCTCGTGGGCCCGCACGGCGTCCATGCCCAGCCCCGTCATGAAGTCGACGGCTGCGCCGAAGCCGACGGCCTCGATGATCGGCGGCGTGCCGGCTTCGAACTTGGCCGGCGCCGGAGCCGGCGTGAACCCGTCGAGGCGGACGTCGGCGATCATGTTGCCGCCCCCGAGGAACGGCGGCGTCGACTCGAGGAGTTCCGCCCGTCCCCAGAGCGCGCCGATGCCGGACGGCCCGCACATCTTGTGGCTGGAGAAGGCGGCGAAGTCGGCGCCCCACGCCTGCACGTCGGTGGCGTTGTGCGGCACGAACTGGCAGGCGTCGACGACGGCCAGCGCACCGGCGGCGTGGGCCGCCGCACACAGTTCGGTGACCGGAGTCAGCGTGCCGAGCACGTTGCTCATCGCCGTGACCGACACGACCTTGGCCCCGTCCACAAGGCGGTCGAGATCGGTCAGGTCGAGGCGGCCGTCGGCGGTCAGCGGGATCCACCGCAGCTCGATGCCCCGCTCGGCGGCGAGCATGTGCCAGGGGACGATGTTGGCGTGATGCTCCATGTGGGTCAGCAGCACGGCGTCGCCGGCAGCCAGGTTGGCCCGGCCCCACGCCTGGGTGACGAGGTTCATCGCCTCGGTCGCGTTCTTCGTGAACACGATCTCGTCGACCTGGCCGGCGTTGACGAAGTGGGCGACCTTCGAGCGCGCCGCTTCGTAGGCGTCGGTGGCCTGCGCGGCGAGGCGGTAGGCGCTGCGGTTGATCGGCGCGTAGGTCGTCTCCGTGAAGCGCGTCATGGCGTCGATCACGGGCTGCGGCTTCTGCGAGGAGTTCGCCGAGTCGAGGTAGTGGATCGGTGCGCCGTCGATCGTCGTGGCGAGGAGCGGGAACTGGGCCTTGACCGCGACGGTGTCGAATGCGCTGCTCGAACCGGTGGCCGCCGCCGTTGCGCCAGGCGTCGCCGTCGCCGTCATCGTGCCGCCTCCAACTCGCTCGGGCGGAACGATTCGTAGCCGTCGCGCTCGAGCAGCTCGGCGATCTCCATCCCCCCGGAGGCGACGATCCGCCCGCCCATCAGGACGTGGATGTGGTCGGGCCGCAACTCGTCGAGCAGGCGTTGGTAGTGCGTGATCAACAGCACGCCCATCTCGGGGCGGTCGGCGCGGACCTCGTGGATGCCCTTGGCGACAATGCGCAAGGCGTCGATGTCGAGGCCGGAATCGGTCTCGTCGAGGATCGCCAGCTTGGGCTCGAGGATGGCCATCTGCATGATCTCGTTGCGCTTCTTCTCGCCACCCGAGAAGCCCTCGTTGAGGTAGCGATCGACGAAGGAGGAGTCCATCCCCAGCCGCTCCATCCATTCCATGGCTGCCACGCGCAGCTCGAGCACGGAGAGGTCGATGCCCTTGCGCGCCGAGAGGGCCTGGCGCAGGAACTGGATGACGGAGACGCCGGGGATCTCCTGCGGGTACTGGAAGGCGAGGAACATGCCCGCCTTGGCCCGTTCGTCGGCCGGCCAGGCCGTGACGTCGTCGCCGTCGAACATCACGGTGCCGGCGCTCACGAGATACTCGGGCGAGCCGAGCAGCGTCGAGGCCAGTGTGCTCTTGCCGGAGCCGTTCGGACCCATGATCGCGTGGACCTCGCCCCGACCGATCGTCAGGTCGAGCCCGCGGAGGATGTCCTCCACGGCGGCACCGGTACTGCCGGCCGCTTCGTCGGGCGTCGGTGCCGCCCACAGCCCCTCGACGCGGAACAGCTCGCCGGAGAAGGAGG
>JALZMG010000416.1 GCA_030858325.1 Actinomycetota bacterium
CCCGTCGCCTGCAGCGTGGCCAGGGCGATCGTCACGTAGCGCGTGTACTGGGTGATCTTGCGCTGGCCGACGGCGCCCTGCTGTTGCAGCTCCTCCAGCTTGGGGATGACCACACCGAGGATCTGCATGATGATGCTCGACGTGATGTACGGCATGATCCCGAGCGCGAAGATCGAGAAGCTCTCGAAGCCGCCGCCGGAGAACAGGTTCAAGAACCCGAGCGCGCCCTGGGAGTCGGCGGCGGAGCGGATCTGGTCGATGGCCAGCGGGTCGACGCCCGGCACGCGCACGGCCACCCCGAACCGGTAGACGACGACCATCGCCATCGTGAACAGGATCTTGTTGCGCAGATCCTGGATCTTGAAGACGTTCTTCAGGTTGGAGATCAAGTCGACGGCGCCTTCGATGTGGAGGTTGGGAGTGTCGTCGGGGAGGGCGTGTCAGCCCGTCCCGTCACCGGTTCGTGAACTGGTTGCCCTTGGCCGCGGGACGTCCCGCCTTGGTCTCGCCATGGAATGGCAGCGGCACGAGCGTGACGGTACCGCCCGCTGCAGTGATCGCTGATTCGGCGGCCTTGGACACGGCGTGGGCGTGCACGTCGAGCGCCGTCGCCAGCTCGCCACGGGCGAGCACCTTGACGAACGCGCCCTTGCGCACCTTGCCGTGGGCGATCAGCGCGTCCTGGTCGATGCGACCACCATCGACGACGTCGGCGAGTTCGGCCAGGGTGTCCAGGTTGACGGCCTGGTACTCGACGCGGAACGGGTTCGTGAAACCCTTCAGCTTGGGCACCCGCTGCTTGAGCGGCATCTGGCCACCCTCGAAGCCGCGGGGGACGGTGTTCCGGGCGCGCTGGCCCTTCGTGCCACGTCCGGCGGTCTTGCCGCCCTTGCCGCCGATGCCGCGCCCGACGCGCTTGGGCTGCTTCGTCGAGCCGGGGGCTGGGGACAGATCGTGAACGCGCATGATCAGGACTCCTCGGAGGTCACGCTGACCAGATGGGTCACGCGGGCCAGCATGCCGCGAACCTCGGGGCGGTCGGGCAGGGTGTTGGTCTTGCCGATGCGGCCGAGGCCGAGCGCGCGCAGCGTGCCGCGCGTCTTCGGCTTGGCAGAGATGCCCGAGCGCACCTGCGTGACGGTGAGCTCGCTTCGCTCGGTCATTGGTGCACCGTCCCACTCTTCGATGACACGCCATCTCGCCCGATTCGGGGGCACCAATGAGCGAAAAGACTGTGCAGCCGGAGCTCGCTTCGCTCGCTCATTGGTGCACCGTCCCATTCTTCGATGACACGCCATCTCGCCCGATTCGCGGGCACCAATGAGCGAAAAGACTGTGCAGCCGGAACTCGCTTCGCTCGCTCATCTCGTCGCGCTCTCGGTGCTCGTGGTGCGGGCGCCCGACTGGCGCTCGCTGTACGCGGCGAGCATGGCCTTGGGCACGAACTCCTCGGCCGGCAGGCCGCGACGCTTGGCGACCTCGTCCGGGCGCTGCAGCGACTTGAGGCCGGCGATCGTGGCCCTGGCCACGTTGATGTGGTTGGCCGAGCCGAGCGACTTGCAGAGGATGTCGTGCACGCCGGCCTCCTCGAGGATGATGCGGGCGGCGCCGCCGGCGATGACGCCGGTACCGGCCGAAGCCGGCTTCATCAGCACGCGCCCGGCCCCGGTCACGCCGATCACCGGGTGGGTGATCGTGTTGCCAGCCAGCGCGACGTCGAACAGGTTGCGCTTGGCTTCCTCGGTCCCCTTCTGGATGGCGAGGGGCACTTCCTTGGCCTTGCCGTAGCCGAGTCCGACTCGTCCGTTGCCGTCGCCAATGACGACGAGCGCAGTGAACGAGAAGCGCCGGCCGCCGCGCACGACCTTGGCGACGCGGTTGATCGTGATCACCCGCGACTCGCGCAGGCCGCCCTCAGTCGGCTCGGCGGGGGCGTTGCCGTAGTTGGTATTGCGGTACGCCATCAGAGAACTTTCCTTCGAGAATGCGAGGGAGCGGCCAGGAACGGCCTGCGTGGCCGGGGAACGCAATGAACAGTCATCAGAACTCCAGTCCGGCTTCCCGGGCGGCGGCGGCGAGGGCGGCGACGCGCCCGTGGTAACGGAATCCGCCGCGGTCGAACACGACCCGCTCGACGCCGGCGGCCTTGGCCCGTTCGGCGACGAGTTGGCCGACGCGACCGGCGGCGTCGACGCTGCCGCCGGTTCCCGCCGCCCGCTGGTCGGCCTCTGCCGTCGAGGCCGCGGCGACCGTGCGCCCGGCATCGTCGTCGATCACCTGGGCGACGATGTGCTTGTTCGATCGATACACGGCCAGGCGCGGCCGGGCGGCGGTGCCGTGCAGCTTCTTGCGCACGCGCCGGTGGCGGCGCAGGCGTGACGTGCGGCGGGCGTTGGCGATATCGCTCATGGCGTTCCCCGGCCACGCAGGCCGTCGCTGGCCACTCCCTCGCTGGCGCTTGGTCGTTCGCAGTGCATGTTGTGGCTCATCTTCACTTACTTCTTCCCGGCCTTGCCGGCCTTGCGCAGGACGCGCTCGCCCTGGTAGCGGACGCCCTTGCCCTTGTACGGCTCCGGCTTGCGGATGGAACGGATGTCGGCGGCGACCTGGCCGACGACTTCCTTGTCGATGCCGTTCACGACGATCTGCGTCGCCACGGGCACCTCGAACGTGATGCCGTCCGGCGCCTTGACGTTGACGGGGTGGCTGAACCCGAGCGCCAGGCGGATGGCGTCCGGGCCCTGCGCCTCGGCCCGGTAGCCGACGCCGACGATCTCGAGATGCTTTTTGAAGCCGTCGGTCACGCCGACGACCATGCTGTTGACGAGGCTGCGTGTCAGTCCGTGCAGGGCGCGGCTATCGCGTTCGTCGTCCGGGCGAGCGACGAGCAACTCGTTGTCGACCTTCTGCACGCTGATGGTGGCCGGCACGATGCGCGTCAGCTCACCCTTCGGGCCCTTCACCGTGACGGAGCGACCCTCGATGGTGACGTCGACGCCAATCGGGATGGCGATCGGAGCTTGACCGATTCTGGACATGGGTTCAGCTCCTCGTCACCACACGTAGCAGAGGATCTCGCCGCCGACTTTGCGCCTGCGCGCCTCGCGGTCGGTCATCAGACCCTGGGAAGTGGACAGGACGGCGACACCGAGGCCACCGAGCACGCGCGGCACGCTGTCGGCCTTGCGGTACACACGGAGACCGGGTGTCGAGATGCGCCGCAGGCCGGAGATCGTCCGGTCGCGATCTGGCGAGTACTTCATCGTGATGGAGAGAATCTCGCCGACGCCCTTCGGCGACGGCGCGACCTCGTAGCCGACGATGTAGCCCTCCCGCTGGAGGACGTCGGCGAGTGCCACCTTCTGCTTCGAGGAGGGCATCCTCGTCACGTCGTGCATCGCCGTGTTGGCGTTGCGGACGCGAGTCAGCATGTCGGCGATGGGGTCGGTCATCATCGGGGGCTCCTCACCAACTCGACTTCGTCAGGCCGGGAATCTCGCCGGCGTGGGCCAGCTCGCGCAGGCAGATACGGCACAGGCCGAACTTGCGCAGCACCGAGCGGGCGCGACCGCAGCGCCGGCAGCGGGTGTACGCGCGCACGCGGAACTTGGGCGTGCCGGCGGCCTTGTTGATCAATGCTTTCTTGGCCATCTCGAACTACTTCCTCTTGCCGCGGACCGGACGTCCACGGCGGCGCTGTTTGGGCTCTGGGGCGTTGGGGTCGTTGGCCTGCCGGAACGGGAAGCCGAACGCGTCGAGCAAAGCCCTGCCCTGCGCGTCGGACGTCGCCGTCGTCACGATCGTGATGTCCATGCCGCGGGGGGTGTCGATCTTGTCGTAGTCGATCTCCGGGAACACCGTCTGGTCGTTGAGCCCGAACGTGTAGTTGCCGCGCCCGTCCCACGACGTGGCCGAGAGGCCGCGGAAGTCGCGGATGCGGGGGATGGCCACGGCGATCAGGCGGTCCAGGAACTCCCACATGCGGTCGCCGCGCAGCGTGACCTTGGTGCCGATGGACTGGCCCTCGCGCAACTTGAACCCGGCGATCGACGTCGTCGCCTTCGTGACGACGGGCTTCTGGCCGGCGATGGCCGTGAGGTCGGCGACCGCGCCCTCGAGCAGCGACGGCTGCTGGGTGGCTCGGCCGACGCCCATGTTGATGACGATCTTCTCCAGCGTCGGGACCTGCATCACGTTGCCCAGCCCGAGCTGTTCCTGGAGCGAGCTCTTCAGCTCGTCCAGATAGCGGGTCTTGAGGCGCGGGGCTTCCCGCGTCGGCGCGGCCTCCACGGCGACGCCGCCAGAAGTCTCATTCGTCGTCGCGTCGTCACTCATTGGTGCACCACCCTCAATCCGTGCGACGACGGCCAGGTGCTCGTCGGCAACGGGCACCAATGAGCAAAAGACCGTGCTGAATTGTTCACTCGCTCAAAGACTCGCTCGTTCACGAGATCACCTCGGTCTTGTGGTTGCCCTTGCCGTCGCGAACCTTGGCCATGCGCACCTTCTTGTCGCCCTTCACCTCGTACCCGACACGCACCGGCTTGCCCTTGTGCACGAGCATCACGTTGGACGCGTGCACGGGCATGTCGCGATCGATGATCCCGGCCTGCTCGTTCGCCCGGCGCGCCTTGGCGTGCTTGGACGCGGTGTGAATGCCGGACACGATGACCTTGCCGGTCGTCGGCAGCACGCGCTGGATCTCGCCCTGCTTGCCCTTGTCCTTGCCGGTGATCACCACGACGGTGTCACCCTTCTTCAACTTCATCTCACAAAACCTCCGGGGCGAGCGACACGATGCGCATGAACCGGCGGTCACGCAGTTCGCGGCCGACCGGACCGAAGATGCGCGTGCCGCGCGGTGTCAGGTCGTCCTTGATCAGCACGGCGGCGTTCTCGTCGAAGCGGATGTAGCTGCCGTCGGGCCGCCGCTTCTCCTTCTTCGTGCGCACGACGACGCACTTCACGACTTCGCCCTTCTTGACGCCGGCGCCGGGAATGGCGTCTTTGACCGTGGCCACGAAGATGTCGCCGATCGAGGCGTAGCGGCGGCGCGTGCCACCGAGCACCTTGATCACGAGCACTTCCTTGGCGCCGGAGTTGTCGGCGACACGCAGCCGGGATTCCTGCTGGATCATGGCTATTTCGCCCGTTCGAGGACGTCGGTGATGCGCCAGCGCTTCTGCTTCGACAGCGGGCGCGTCTCCATGACCCGGACGCGGTCGCCGACGTTGACGTCGTTGGCCTCGTCGTGGGCGTACAGCTTCTTCGTCTGCAAGACGAACTTGTTGTACTTGCGGTGGCGGACGCGCTCGATCACGGCGATGACGGCCGTCTTGTCCATACCGTTGGACACAACGACGCCCTCGCGCAGTTTGCGGCGGGCCCGTGTCGCCGTGGCCGTCGAGGTTGGGCCCGAGGTCCGAGTCGTCTCCTCGTCGGGCGTCTCGGCCGGGCCGTCGTCGACGGTGGTGACGTCGTTGCTGTTCGTCTCGTCGGTCACGTCGTTGCCTCGTCGATCTCGCGCTGGCGGATGAAGGTGTTGATGCGGGCGATCTGGCGGCGAACGCGGCGCATCTCGGCGGTGTTGTCGAGCTGTCCGGTGGCGTTGCGGAAGCGCAGGTTCAGCGCCTCCTGCTTCGTCTCCCGCAGCTCGTCGATGAGCGAGCCGAGATCCATCTCGGCCAGGTCAGTAGTTGCGCGAGCCATGGGAACTCTCCTGTCGATGCGAGCGACCGAGCGCCAGCGAGGGAGCGGCAAACCTCGGCCGGCGTGGCCGGGGAACGCAATGAGCAGCCATCAGATCGTCTCCTCACGGGTGATCACGCGAGCGCGGATCGGCAGCTTCTGGATCGCCTTGTTCAGCGCGATCTGCGCCTGTTCCTCGTCGGGGAACGACAGCTCGAACAGCACCCGGCCGGGCTTGACGACGGCGACCCACAGCTCAGGGTTGCCCTTGCCGGAGCCCATGCGCGTCTCCGCCGGCTTCTTCGTCACCGGCTTGTCGGGGAAGATGTTGATCCACACCTTGCCCCCGCGCTTGATGGCCCTCGTCATGGCGATGCGGGCGGCTTCGATCTGGCGGGCGGTCAGCCAACCCGGCTCGAGGGCTTGGATCCCGTACTCGCCGAAGGCGAGCGCGTTGCCACCCTTCGACGTGCCTTTGGTCCGGCCACGATGGTGTTTGCGGTGGGCGACTTTGCGCGGCATCAACATGTCTCGACCTCCCGCTCAGTCGTCGCCACGGAAGTGGGGTGTCTCGTGTCCGTCGTGGGTCCGACGGGCGATGTCTTCTTCTTCGTCGAGCAGCTTCTCCAGCTCGGGGTCGGCCTCCTTGAGCAGCGGCTGCGCCTCCAGCTCGGGCTCGGCGACCTGGCGGGGGACCGTGGAGGACACGACGCGGCGCGGCTCGGCCGCCTGGCCGGACGTCTCGCCGACGGCCATCGCCGCCTCGCGGGCGATCTTGTCGTCGGTCTGCGACTTGTACGGCAGGATGTCGCCCTTGTAGAGCCACACCTTGACGCCGACGCGGCCGCTCGTCGTGCGCGCCTCGCGGAAGCCGTAGTCGATGTCGGCGCGCAACGTGTGCAACGGCACGCGACCCTCGCGGTACCACTCGGTGCGGCTCATCTCGGCGCCGCCGAGGCGGCCTGAGCACTGCACGCGAATGCCGAGTGCACCGGCGCGCTGTGCGTTCTGCACGGCTCGCTTCATCGC
>JALZMG010000419.1 GCA_030858325.1 Actinomycetota bacterium
CCCGTCGCCCGAGCACGTCACGCAACGCATCTGGCAACGTGCGCAGCGACGTGAGCAACTCGTGGCGGCGCTGGTCGCTGCCCAGCCCTGCCTGCTGGCTGATCGCACAGGCCAGCAGGACGCCCGCGGCGACCTGCGCGTAGAAGGCCTTGGTCGAGGCGACGCTCATCTCCACGTCACGGCCGTCGGACGTGTACAGCACGCCGTCGGCCTTGTCCGTGAGGTCGCTGGAGCGACGGTTGACGATGCCGATCACGGCGGCGCCGCGACCGCGGAGCAGGTCGACGGTGCGATTGGTGTCGGTGGTCGTGCCGCTCTGGCTAACGGCGACGACGAGCGTGTCGCTCATGTCGAGGCGGAGGCCGAAGCCGGACAGCTCGGTCGCCGTGATCGCGTCGACGTCGAGCGCACCGGCGCACAGCTCGTCGAGCACGGCGGCCATCGACTGGCCGGCGACGGCGGCCGTGCCCTGGCCGATGACGCGGACCCTGGTGATCGCGCCGGCGGCGAGGCGGTCGGCGATGCCCGGGGGCATCGCCCGACCGCCGAGCACGGCGTGCAGCAGACCGTCCTGCTCGGCGATCTTGCCGCGCAGCGTCTTGGCCATGCTGTCGGGCGACTCGGTGATCTCCTTCAACAGGTAGTGCGCAGCATCACCACGGTCGAGGTCACGCGTCGTGACCTCGGCGGCGATCACGTCGTCGTCGGTGACCGGCTGCTCCGTGCCGTCATACGCGATTCGGGTCATGCCGTCCAGCGTGCCCGCACCGTCGGCGTCGAGCACGACGATCTGGCCGCCGTGCTCGCCGTCGAGGCGGACGTAGCGCAACGCCTCCTCGACGACGCCGTATGGCTCGCTGGCCACGACGTAGCGGTCCTCGGCGAGGCCGACGTATACACCCTGCCCACTGCCGTTGAGCGCCAGGAGCAACTGTTCGGGATGGTCGGCGGCGGCGACGCCGATGGCGACGGAACCCTCGAACGAGGAGACGGTGCGGCGGAACGCGTCCGCCAGCTCGACGCCTTCGGCGCGGTGGCGAGCGACGATCGCCGGGATCACCTTGGCGTCGGTGCTGATCGGCCCAGGGAAGCGCAGGCCGTGCGTGACGCGCAGGTCGGCATGGTTGTCGACGTCACCGTTGAGAACGCCGATGACGAACGGGCCGGCGGCCGCGTGGTCGGCTCCGGACCGTTCCACCTCCTCACTGTTGACCGGGTGGGCGTTCGGCTCGGAGATGATGCCAACGCTGGCCCACCGGGTGTGGCCGAGCACGGTGACCCGAGCTCCGTCGGCGTTGAGCGCGCGCCGCAGGAGCCGATCGGCGACGACGGCGTCACGCATCGCCCGTGTGTTGTCGCCGAGCTCGCCGATCTCCGCCGCCGCCTTGTAGACGATCGACAGGCAGCCGTCACTCAGGCGCACGGCGCCGCTCTGGAACAACGGGTCGTCGGCCCGCTCGGCGAGCGCCCCAGCGACCGCAGGGTCGGCGGCGTCGAGGCCGTGGTCCCACACGAACACGTTGAGGCCGGCGGAATCGCGACCGCGGACCTCCATGTAGTCGATGGCCGAGAAGGCCTGCTGGATCGAGAGGTACCCCGCGTACGCGGCGTCGCCGGCGTCACGTCCGGCGAGCGCAGTGACAGCCTTGGCCGTTCCCAGCCGGTCCTGTCGGATCGCCCACAGCGCGTCGCGCAACGCAATGGAGGTCGCGCTCGCCCGCTCCAGCTCGTCCGCCTCGAGTTCCGCCGACGCCAGCTCGGCGTCGAGCTCAACGGCGTACGCGTCGAGCTGGTCCAGACGGGCGGTCAGCGCGGCGACGAGATCGCCGCGACCGACGAGCGCGAGCAGGCCGGGCACACCGTGGAGCAGATCATCGACACTGCGCGCGTGTGCCGTCACGGCAGCGGGATCGCCGCGTACGGCCAGCGCCGCGTCCAGCGCGCCGATCAGCACCTGCGCCGCCGGCGCCTGGCGCGTCGGGGGACGGCTGACGATGCCGATGATCCCACACATGGCCGATCAGGCTACCGACGCCCCCGACCGCTGCCCGGACGGCTCGGCCGGCACCCGGCGTTCCAACAGGAGGTCCGCAGGCTCCCATTCCGCCGAGGCCGCGTTGCGCGAACGCGCTGATGTTCCGGCGCACTACTCGCCCACCACCTGCTTCAAGAGCTCCGGGACCGCCACGACGCAGCGCGACGAAGAGGCCGATCACCCACGGGCCGCACCGCGAGGCAACCCGCTCGAAGATTCGCCGGCGACGTGACGACTGGCCCCGGCAGTCACGCCTGCCGGGCACCCAGTCGGGCTCAGCGCGCTGTCAGGCAGACGTTGCGGCGCGGACGGCGGCGGCGAGGCGATCGGCGGCGGCGGCGGCGGCGGGCTCGGTCGGGGCTTCGACCATCACCCTGACCAGCGGTTCAGTGCCGCTCGGGCGCACGAGCACGCGGCCGTGGTCGCCGAGGTCGGCTTCGACTGCGGCGATCTCCGTGGCGAAACGTTCGGCAGCGTCGGCCATCGGTGCCTGCACCGGCACGTTCACCAGCACTTGCGGTAGGCGCGTCATCGCCGCTGCCGACAGCTCGGCCAGCCCGCCGCCGGTGCGCAACAACGCGTCGCACAGGACGAGACCAGTGAGCAACCCGTCACCGGTCGTGGCCAGGTCCCGGA
>JALZMG010000439.1 GCA_030858325.1 Actinomycetota bacterium
CGTGTACGCCGACTACTGTGCCGGCACCGTCTGGGCGCTGGAGGTGCTCGGCGAGGGCGCGGCACTGAGCGTCGGCCGACAGGTGACCCTGGCCGAGGGCGTCGCCGCACCGACCGCCGTCGTCGACGGCCCCGACGGCACGGTCTACGTCCTCGCCGGCGGCGGCGCCGTCCTGCGCCTCGACCCGGCGTAGCCGACCGCGAGACGACAGGCCGTCGCGCCGTTGAGGCCCTGGGATCGACCGTCAGCCGACGCGCTGCAGCTCGACGCGGCGGGCGTCGATGTCGGCGGCGACGACCTTGACGCGCACGTCGTCGCCGGGGTCGACGTCGTGGGCGCTGACCCGGGCGAGCACGGCGGGGTCGCTGAGCTGGACGAGCGCGGCGCCGTCGTGGGTGACGTCCTCGTCGACGACGACGGCGTCGAACACATCGCCCTCGCGACCCGCCAGCAGCACCGCTTCGGCCAGGTCGAGCACGGCCGAGTCGACACGGTTGGCCACGGACTCCGCCCGCTCCATCGTCGCTGGCAGCTCGACGAACGCGACCTGCACGTCGTTGGGCACGGGACGGCCGTTGGCCACGGCAAGCGCGGCCTCGACGACGTAGCGGTCGGCGAGGCGCCGCAGGGGCGCCGTCGCGTGAGCGTACGTGGCGGCCATCGCCGCATGCCACGGCTTCTGCCCCTCGATGTAGCGCTCGTAGGACGCCCCGCCGCCGGCACGGCGCACGGCGATCAGGAACGCCGCCGAGCGAGCGTCGCCGGCGGGCAGCGTCCGCTGGAACTGCAGCAGGTTGTGCTCCTGCGGCCACGTGAACCCGAACGCCCTCGCCGTGTGGCGGAGGCGCCTGATCGCCCGCTCGTCGGGTTCCGCCATCACGCGGTACAGGCCGGTCTCGGCGGCGTGCAGCGTGTCGGCAACGGCCAGGTTCGTGGCCAGCGACATGCCCGCGTTGCGCTCCTCGCTCGGCAGGCGGGGCCGGAACATGAGTCTCCACGCGCCGTCGTCGGAGTGTTCGATCTCCTGCTCGGGGAAGTCGACGCGTGGGGCGTCACGGCGCTGCTCGGCGCGCTGGATGCGCCGTGCCAGCTCGGCGAACTCCGGCGGCAACTCGTCGTCGCGCGCGGTGTCGTAGGCCAGCTTGGCCCTGCTGCGCACGACGGCGCGCTCGACGCCGTCGAGGCGGACGTCGCCTTCGGTGTCGACGAGCACGGTGAACACGACGGCCGGTTTCGGTGCGTCGGGCAGCAGGCTGGCCGCACCCTCTGACAGCACCGGCGGGTACAGCGCAGCCTTTTCCCCCGGCAGGTAGACGGTGACGCCCCGCGCCCACGCCTCATGGTCCAGCGCGTCGCCGGGCCGGATGAAGAACCCGACGTCGGCGATGGCGTAGTGCAGGACGACGTCGTCGCCGGCGCGCTCGATGGCGAATGCCTGGTCGAGGTCGCGGGCCGACGCCGGGTCGAGCGTCACGAACTCGACCGCCGTACGGTCGACGTGGTCGGCGCCGGGTCGACGAGCCGCCGCCTGCTCGGCCGCGGCGACGACCTCGGCGGGGAACTCGCCCGGGACGTCGAACTCCTCGCGGATCCGCGCCAGCCCGAATGCGAACGGATCGGCGTCGCGCGGCAGCCGCATCAGTTCGCCGTCACCGCCGCACCCCCATGAACATCCCCTTCAACGCCTCGTAGTGCTCGATCACATGGCCGGCACCGAGCACGACCGCTTCCAGCGGCACGTTGGACAGCTTCACCGGCACCCTCGTCTCACGTTGGATGCGGTCGGCCAGCGCGCGCAGCAGACCACCCCCTCCGACGAGGTACATGCCGCGTACGAGAAAGTCCTGCGACAGCTCGGGCGGCGCCTTGGCCAGGCAGCGGATGACAGACGCGACGATCGACGAGATGACGTCCTCGATGGCGAAGCGAATCTCCTCGGGCGTCAGCAGCACGGTCTTCGGCAGCCCGGTCATCAGGTCGCGACCGCGCACCTCGGCCTGGTTCTCGTCCCCCGTCGGGTCGGCCGAGCCGATGGCCACCTTGATCTCCTCGGCCGTGCGTTCGCCGATGGCGATGCCGTGCTCGCGACGGACGTAGTTCTGGATCGCCGCGTCGATGTCGAACGACCCGACACGCACGGCTTCCAGCGCGACGATGCCGCCGAGGCTGATGACCGCCGTCTCGCTCGTCCCACCACCGATGTCGATGACCATGTTGCCGACCGGTTCGTCGATCGGCAGGTCGGCGCCGATCGCCGCGGCCATCGGCTGCTCGATCAGGTTGGCGTCGGCGGCACCGGCACGCCGGGCGGCGTCGGTCACGGCGCGCCGCTCGACCTCGGTGATCGCCGACGGCACGCAGATGACGACCTTCGGCCTCGAGAAACGGCTCACGCCGACTCGTTGCAGGAGCAACCTGATCATCCGCTCGGTGATCTCGAAGTCCGTGATCGCCCCGCCGCGCAGCGGGCGCACGGCGACGATGTAGCCGGGCGTCCGGCCGATCATCTGCCACGCCTCACGCCCGGTCGCCAACACCTCACCGGTCTGACGGTTCAGCGCGATGACCGACGGCTCGTTGAGCACGATGCCGCGGCCCTTCATGTAGACGAGCGTGTTCGCCGTGCCCAGGTCGATGGCCAGATCGCGCGCCATCAGCGCCGATCCGGAACGTCGCTGCCGCCGGCGTCGCCGTTCTCGCCGCTGGCGTCGTTGCGATGGTCCAGCTCCTGGACACGATCGACGACGGGGCGGCGCGCCTCTGGCGACAGCGCGTCGATCTGGCGGCGGAAACCCTCGACGCCGTCTGGCGATTCACGCCGGCGGACGACGACCACGAGCGCAACGGCGGCGACGAGCGCGAGCGCGACGGCGACGGCGACGGTCACGCGACGGACCCGGCGCCACTGATCGGCGTGGCGCCCGTCCCCCACGCGGTCTCGTCGCCCCAGGCCTCGTGCTTCCAGATCGGTACGGACGACTTGAGGGCGTCGATGGCGTACCGGGCGGCGTCGAACGCTTCCGGCCGGTGCGGAGCGGACACGACGGCGAGTACCGAGGACTCGCCGACGGACAGCCGCCCGGTGCGGTGCAGCAGCGCAACCCGCCCCAGTTGCGGCCAGCGTGAGCGGGCCTCGCCGGCGATGGCCGCGAACCGAGGCACGACTTCCTCCTCGTAGGCCTCGTAGGTCAAGTGCTCGACGCCCGGGCGTCCCTCGGCGTGGTCGCGCACCGTGCCGCTGAACAGCACGACCGCGCCGCAGTCGTCCCTGACTGCCCACTCGTACACCGCCCCGACAGGCAGCTCGCCGGACGTGAGCGCGAGCCAGTCGTCACCGTCGGTCGGGGCCTCCACGGGCCGCATCGTACCCCCGGCCCTGCCGCCCCCCTTCCCGACCGGACGGCTCCTGGCAACGTCGCTACGCTGCGCCGACGTGGACCCGTCGCCGCTGCCTCCGCACGAGCGCTCGTGGCGGCATCCCTCCGAGCTCGGTGCGCCGGCTCACGAGCCGACGACGACGGGAGGTCGCATCCTCATCCTCTCCACGGCGACGTTCAGCCTGCTCCTGGTGGGATTGCTGGCGATCTCCATGACACCGGACCGGGCCGGGACGCCGGAGGCCGTCAGCTCGACCGAGTCGGGCGTGCGGGCGATCCCGGTCTCCGCGCTGACACGGGTGTCGCTGCCGATGGTGACGCCGGTCGGCAACGAGGGGATGGGCCTCACGACGCTCGATGCGCTCGGCGCCGACGCCCGCTGGATCAACGCCAGGCTGCCCTCCGGCGAGATCGTCAAGGGTGAGGTGGTCGCCACGTCCGGCGACCTCGCCCTTGTCGAGTTGCCTCCGGCGATCGGCACCGAGGGCCTCGACCTTGCCGAGGACGACCCGACGCCGGACGACACGGTGATGGTCCATGCGGCCGAACCGATCGTCGTCAGTGTCGCCGACATCAACACGCTCGACGTCGACGAAGGCACGCCGGTGACCGACGCCGCGGGACGTCTCGTCGGGCTGTGCACCGGCGACGACGTGATCCACCTGCGCATCGTGGCCAGCCTGCCGGCGGCCACACCGCAGCCGGTTCCGACGGTGGCCATGACAGCCGCGCCGGCGTCACCGACGTCGCTCGAGCCCAACGAGGACGCAGAGGGCGAGCACCGCAATCGCCGTGGGGGCTCGCTCAGTGGCGGCGACGACGGCGCCAGCGACGGACCAGGCTGAACGCGACGGCGACGGCACCCAGCGCGCCGGTGGCCATCGCCCCGATCGCCAGCTCCTGGCGGCGCTTCGGCGTGGTCATCGTCCACCATCTCGCCTCGGTGCCCTCGACGTAGGCCTGCTCGTTGGTCACCGTCGGCCGCCACCCGGTCGCCTTCAGGCGATCGTTGGCGACCAGCCACGGCTCGCGCGTGTACGAGCGCAGGCCGGGCGGGATCGGGCCGCGCTGGAACTGCCAGCGCCATGCCGCCACCACCTCTCCGATGCGGTCAGGCAACTGCACGCGTGGGCGGGCACCGGTCAGGGCGCGCACCCGGTCGCCGGCGATCCAGCCGTCGGGCGCAACGTTGAACACGCCGTCGAGCTGGCGCTCCACCGCGACGACGACGGCCGACGCCAGGTCGTCGAGATGCAGGAACTGCGCGGCGGGATCCTCCTCCCCGAATCGCTGGCCGAGCCCGGCCGCCAGCGCACTGGCCAGGCGCGACGTGCCGTCGCCGGCCATGGCCACGACCGGGCGCAGCACGGTGACCGTGCGGCCGGAC
>JALZMG010000442.1 GCA_030858325.1 Actinomycetota bacterium
CCCGGTGGTTGACAAACGGTGTCTCATCGCTCATCGTTCACTCCGGGTCGCCGGCGGCGGCGTGGGCGAGGACCTCCAGCTCCATGCCGTCGGGGTCCCGGAAGAACAGCGACCACTCCGTGCCGAGGCGCTGGATCTCGCCGATCTCGGCACCGGCGTCGACGAGGCGGCCCTTGACGTGCTCCAGCACGGCACGCGATTCGACGGCGAGGCCGTAGTGGTCGATTGCGCCGCGCCCACCCTGGCGCCGGCGGTCGCCGATGATCTCCTCCGGCGTCACCTCGAAGATGTTCAGTGCGGCGCCGCCGCCGAGCCCGATGATCGTCATCCGCGGGTGATCGTCGGCGGCCTCCATCTCGAACAGGATCTCGGCGTCGAACGCATCCTGGTAGAAGCACACCGTGCGATCGAGATCAGGCGACAGTGTGGCGATGTGGTTGAAACCGGACGTGACGGGCATCTGCTCCCCTCCCTCGTGTGCCGGCACGGTAGTCCGGCCGGTGCGATGAGGGGGTGGTGATGACGGCGAGGGTGTGCAAGGTTGGGATCCAGCTCCCGGAAATCGAGCGACGTGTCGGGTGGCCCGAGCTGATCGCCATCGCCCGGACGGCGGAGGCCATCGGCTTCGACTCGATCTGGCTCGGCGACCATCTGCTCTACGACCTGCCCGGCGGCGCGACGCGCGGCCCGTGGGAGGTGTGGACCTCGCTCGCCGCGCTGGCGGTGGCCACAGAACGCGTCGAGCTCGGCCCACTCGTGGCGTCGACGGCGTTCCATGCGCCGGCGATGCTGGCCAAGCAGGCGGCGACCGTCGACGCCGTCTCCGGCGGGCGCCTGATCGTCGGGCTCGGGGCCGGCTGGAATGAGCGCGAGTACCGCGCGTTCGGGTTCCCGTTCGACCGGCGCGTCGCCCGCTTCGAGGAGGCCTTCACCATCGTGCGGTCGCTCCTGCGTGACGGGCGCTGCGACTTCGACGGCGAGTTCTACGCAGTCGAGGACTGCGTGCTCGACCCGCCGCCGACGCGCCCGGGCGGCCCGCCGCTGCTCGTCGGCTCGATCGGCCCACGCATGCTGCGCGCCGCGCTCCCCCATGTCGACGCGTGGAACGTGTGGTGGAGCGACTACGGCAACACCCCGGACGGCTTCGCCGCCGTGCGCCGGCGGGTCGAAGCGGCTGCGTCCGCAGTCGGCCGGGCGGCGGACGACGTGACGGCGACGGCCGCCGTCCTCGTGCAGCTGCCAGGTGGCCACGGCCGGGTGATGGGCGACTACGGCGCGCAGGCGACGAGACCGCCAGCGGCTGCGGTCACCGGTTCGCCGGACGCCATCGCCGACCACCTCACGGCGCTGGTCGCCGCCGGCGCCGTCCACCTGCAGCTCGTCGTCGACCCGATCACCGTCGCCTCGGTCGAGGCACTGGCCCCGGTGCTGGCCTTGCTCGACGCCTGAAAACGGAAAAAGCCGCCGACCCGGTGGGTCGGCGGCTCCTCGCTCGGTCGCTCAGCTCAGGCGACGCGCACCTGCAGGGCTTCTTCACCCTTGCGGCCCTGACCGATGTCGAATTCGACGGTCTGGCCCTCGGTGAGCGACTTGTTGCCGTCACCCTGGATGTTGGAGATGTGGACGAACACGTCGTCGCCCTGCTCACGGGAGATGAAGCCGAAGCCTCGGTTGGCGTCGAAAAACTTGACGGTGCCTTGCACGTTGAACCACTTACTTTCATTCTCGGAACGCCGAAGTGGCGATCCGCAGCCGACAGCGTACGCCGTCGCGTCGCCGACCCCTCGGCCCATGCCGTCAGGCACGAGGACCGAACTGTCCTTTCGGACCGGCCCGATCGGGCCGGTTGGAAAGGACAGGTCGGAGATCAGAACAGCACGGGCAGCACGAGCAGTAACGCGCTGGACCATGCGACGTGCGTGATGATCGGCGCGAGCACGCCCCCCGACGCGGCGCGCTGCAGCCCGACGACGGTGCCCAGCACCAGCGCGGCGAACGCGAGCATCACGTTGCCGGTGGCGACGGTGACCAGCGTGTAGACCACCACCGTCACGGCGACCTGGTGGCGGCCGGGGACGGCGGCGTACAGCGCGCCGCGGAAGAACAGCTCCTCGGCCACGCCGTTGACGACGGCGACGACCATCACCAGTGGCCCCGAACCCTGGCGGGCGAACGCCAGCACGTCGTCGACCGCGCCCTCCAGGGCACCGATCTCGCGCACGACGAGCGCCCCGAGCACGAACACGGCGGCGAGGCCGAGGCCGAGCACGAGTGGAGCGAGGATCGGGCGGCGCGGCGCCGGCCGTCCGTCGATCCGGCCGATGTGCAACGGGCCGGAGGCGAAGGCCCCCACCGTCCAGACCGCGGCCAGCGCGAACGTGGCGACGTAGAACCACGAGCTTCCCGGCTCGACGTTCAAGCCCCACCCCAGCACGCCGGTACCGAGCACCGTGAACACGGCCGTCACGACCTGCCGCCGCCGGAAGTCGCCGCTGCTCTGACGATGGTCGCGCTCGACCGGGTCGACGAGCGAGGCGCGGAGGAACTCCTCCACCCGCCCGAAGACCCGCACGCTCATCGCCGCTCCGAATCCGCTGCGGTCAGCCCTGGTCGCCGGCGCCTCTGGCGGCGACGGTTGCCGCTTCGGCCGCGGCGTCGTTGCGCTGGGCGATGGCCCGCCGCACGGCCTCGTCGTAGTCGAGCGGCGCGCCGGGCACGACCGTCTCGATCGACCGGTCCGTCACGACGACCTCGGTGACCATCGATTCGATCAGGTTGCGCGCCGTCGTCGTGTCGACGTCGGTGACGAGGGCGATCCACATCGCCGACAGGCGCGGTGTGAGCAGCGGCACGACGGCGACCGGCAGCTGTCGGCCGCTGCGCAGCTTCGCCGCCCGGCGCAGCATGTCGCCGTAGGTCATCGCTTCCGGGCCCCCGATCTCGAACACGCGTCCGCCGGCGTCGGGGTGGTCGGCCATCGCCGCCAGATAGCGCACCGCGTCGTCGAGCGCGATCGGCTGGGTGCGCGTGTCGACCCAGCGCGGGGCGATCATCACCGGAAGCTTCTCGACGAGCTGGCGGGTGATCTCCCACGACACGCCACCGTGGCCGACGACGATGGCCGCCCGTAAGACGGTGACTGGGACGCCACTGTCGCCGAGCAGGGTCTCGACCTGGCGGCGCGAGCGCAGGTGCGGCGAGAGCTCGGCCGGGTCCTCGGCTCCGAGGCCACCGAGGTAGACGATGCGCTGGACGCCCGCCGCGGCGGCGGCCGTGCCGAACGCGCGCGCCGCGTCCGCGTCCTTGCGCTCGAAGTCGTCGTCATCCAGCGCGTGCACGAGGTAGTAGGCGACGTCTGCGCCGGCGAGCGCCTCGTCCAGGCTGGCCGCGTCCTCGACGTCGCCCGCCACGGGCCGGCCGGCGCCGTCGTAGCCGTCAGGGTGGCGGGTCATCGCCCGGACGTCGTGGCCAGCTGCGTCCAGCGCGGTCACGAGGTGTGATCCGACGAAGCCCGTTGCGCCGGCCACCACGATGTCCATCGAGTCGAGGCTACGGGTTCGCCGGTCGTCGACAGCGGCCGCCGACCCGGCCAGCGGGGGTTTCGTGACCCCCGTCGGGGCGGCAAAACCCCCGGTGCACGAATCCTCGGATGGGTAGGCTGCGGCGATGAGCGGCGGCGAGTCGCGCGCCGGGGTCGAGCTGAGCAACCTCGACCAACCGTTGTTCGATGCAGCTGGGGCGACCAAGCGCGACCTCGTCGACTACCTCGACGGCGTGGCCGACCGCATCGTCCCCGAGCTGCGCGACCGGCCGCTGTCGGTGATCCGGGTCACCCGGGGGCAGGCCCCGTTCATGCAGAAGAACCTGCCCAAGTACACGCCGGCCTGGGTCGCACGGGCGCCGCTGTGGGCGGAGGCGTCGAAGCGCACCGTCGCCTACGCGTTATGCAACGACCGGCGGACGCTGCTGTGGTTCGCCAACCAGCGGGCCATCGAGTACCACCCGACGCTGACGCGCGTCGACCGCCTCGACCGCGTGACGCACCTCGTGCTCGACCTCGATCCGCCTGCCGACGCGCCGGCCAAGTCGGCGTTCTCGGGCGCCGTGGCTGCGGCCCATCTCGTCCACCAGGCGTTGACCGATGTCGGACTGGCCGGTGCGGTGAAGACCAGCGGCGCCAAGGGCGTGCACGTCGTCGTCCCCGTCGACGACGACGTGACGATGGAGGACGCTGCGGCAGCGACCCGAGCCATCGCCAGGCGCACCGAGCAACTGGACCCGCGCCTCGCCACGACGGCGTTCCTCAAGGCCGATCGCGAGGGCAAGGTGTTCGTCGACTCCACGCGTGCCGGCGGCGCCACGGTCGTGGCCGCCTACAGCCCGCGTGCCCGCCCGGGCGTCCCGGTGTCGTTCCCGGTCGGCTGGGCCGATCTGGACGAGGTCAAACCGGGCGACTTCACGATCCTCGACGCGCTCGACCGGCTCGGTGACGGCGATCCGTGGGCCGACGCGCTCCCCGCGCCGCAGTCCGTTCCTGCCGACCTCGTCGCCGAGGGTCACGGGATCCCCGTCGCCCGCGTGGCGGCGATGCACGAGGGCAAGCGGCGAGCCCGCGCCCGCGCCCGCAAGGGCTGAACGCCCGTCGCCGGCTCAGGCCGGATCGGCGACTTCGACGGACACGTCGTCGCCGAGGAACGAGCGGTAGCCGGCGATGCGCCGGGCGTCGTCGAACGGCTCGTCGTACCCCCACGACGCGTCGGTCACCGCCGCCTGCTCGCCGGCGTCGCCGCCAGTGAAGGACCAGTACCGGGCCCAGCCCTTGTACGGACAGTGGCTGACGGTCTCGGACTCGGTGAACCACTCGGTGCGGATGTCGGCGGCCGGCAGGTACCAGCGGTTGGGCAGGCTGTTTTCGGACAGCACCATCGCCCGGGTCGACTCGGCGACGACCTGGCCGCCGATGCGCACGGTCACGGCGCGACTCGACGGCCGCACGTCGACGCGGCTGAACGGGTCACGCAGGTGGCCGAAGACCTCCTCGTCCTCGTCGTACCAGTGGTCGAGGCGGTCCCAGTAGAACGACACGCGATCACCCAGCCACGGCGCCGCCGCGAGTGGGTGCGGATATCCCCACACCGCGTTCTCGGCGACGCGGTCGCCAACGCGTAGGGACCAGTACGCAGCGTCGCCCTTGAAGGGGCAGTGCGTGGTGTGGTCGGTGGCCTCGAGCAGGCTCATGTCGACATCGGCCACCGGCACGTACAGCTTGGCCAGCATGTTGCTCTCGTGCAGCAGCGCGCCGGCGATCGTGTCGAGCACGGTCGACCCGGCGAACTCGGCGCGCACGCGTCGCGGGAACGGCGTCAGCAGCAGCCGGTGCGGCGGCCCGTCGATCGTGTAGTTGGCCTCCTCCGGCGGGGAGGTCGACAGCGGTCCGTGGTCGAGCGTCAGCGTCATGGACCGAAGGTATCGGCGCCGACCACACTTGGGTCGGTGGTCATCCGGCCGGCTGTGGGCGACGACGAGGTGTTCATGCAGCAGGCGCTGGCGTACGCCGCCGACTGGCGGCCCGACGCGCCGGTGCGCACGACGACCGAGGTGATGGCCAGACCAGAGCTGGCCCGCTACGTCGCCGATTGGCCGCGGCCCGGTGACGTCGGTGTCGTCGCCGTCGACGACGACGGCCGCGCCGTCGGTGCGGCGTGGTGGCGCAGCTTCACGGCGGCCAGGCCGGGTTACGGCTTCGTCGACGCGTCGACGCCGGAGGTGTCGATCGGCGTGATCCCGGAGGCTCGCGGGCGCGGCGTCGGCACGGCGATGCTGCAGGCACTCATCGACGCGGCAGGCGCCTGCGGGCTGGGCGCGCTCAGCCTCAGCGTCGAGCTCGACAACCCGGCACGGCGGCTCTACGCGCGACTGAACTTCGTACCCGTGGCTGCGTCGGAAGGCTCACTGACGATGGTCCTGCGCACGCCCTGACGCATCCCAACCGGCGTCCGGGCTGCCGCGATGCGACGAGCGCGCCCCGCGCTCATCGCTCATCTTCCATCGCGAGGTCGTTGGGCGGCGATGGCCCGGTCGGCGAACTGGGCCGCGCCGTTGTCGAGGACCCAGTCGTGGGCGCGCGTGACGAGCGGGCGGAACACGGTCGAGATCACGCCGAAGGCGCGGCTGCTCGATGCCAGGTCCGAGACCAGCCGCAGGTTCGTCCCCTCGGCGGTCGGGGCCATGGTCAGCGCAGCGGTGCCGGCGATGTCGCCGTGCACGGTCGCCCGCACGAGGCTCGGAGCGACGACCTCGTCCAGTTCGAGCGTGAAGCGCAACGTGTACGGCAGGGGCGGCCGCACGACGCACCGCCACGAGTCGCCGCTGACCAGTCCGGCGGCTGCGAAGCCGTGCAGCCACGGCCACCACTGGCGGTACTGGTCCGTCGCCGCAAGGACGCGCCACAGCGCGTCGGGGTCGACGGCGAAGTCGTACCGGCGATCCGACGTCAGGCGCACGGCGCGACGAGTTCGGGCGTGAGGTCGGCCACGGTGCGCGCGCCGACGAGCGCCATCGTCTGCCGCACGCCCGAGTCGAGCATGGCCAACACGTGATCGACGCCGGCCTCACCGGCCGCGCCGAGCCCGTAGAGGTAGGGCCGGCCGGCCATGCACGCCGTTGCGCCGAGAGCAACTGCCTTGACGACGTCGCTCCCCCGCCGGACGCCGCCGTCGCAGATGATCTCCAGCCGGTCGCCGACGGCGTCGGCCACCGGGGCGACGAGGTCGAGCGGGGCCGGCGCCGAGTCGAGCTGGCGACCGCCGTGGTTGGACAGCGCGACGGCCTCGACGCCGTGCTCGGCAGCGAGCACGGCGTCGGCGACGGACTGGATGCCCTTCAGCACGATCGGGCCGTCCCACACCGAGCGCAGCCAGGCCACGTCGTCCCACGACAGATCGGGGTCGAACTGGGCGGCGGAGTACGCGGCCAGCGACACGGCGTCAGTGCCGTCGCCGACGTGGCGCCCGGCCACGTTGGCGAACACGATCGGCTCGGCACGCACGAAGCTCCACGTCCACGCCGGGTGCAGTGCTCCGTCGAGCAACGTGCCGAGACCGAGCTTCGGCGGCATCACGTACCCGCGGCGCACGTCGCGCTCGCGCCGTCCGAGCACGGCGGTGTCGACGGTCAGCACGATCGCCTCGTAGCCACAGGCCGCAGCGCGACCGATCAGCTCGGCGACGAGGCCGCGGTCGCGCCACACGTAGACCTGGAACCACTTCGGCCCGTCGCTGACGGCGGCGACGTCCTCGATCGAGCGCGTGCTCAGCGTGGACAGCGCGTACGGCAGCCCCGCGCGGGCGGCGGAACGGGCGACGGCCAGCTCGCCCTGCGGGTCGACGATGCGCGTGAACCCGGTCGGCGCCAGCACCAGCGGGATGGGGAGCGGCTGGCCGAGCAACGTCGTCGACGGGTCGACGGCACCGACGCCGCGCAGCACGCGGGGCCGGAA
>JALZMG010000467.1 GCA_030858325.1 Actinomycetota bacterium
ATCCGCTCGACCAGCTCCTGGCCGGGATAGCAGCCCTTCGTGTAGCTGACGGCGACGGCGGCGATGCCGGTCTCGGCGGGGATCGTCTCGCCGGTCGTGATCTCGGCCCCCATCGCCGGCCAACCAGCCTCCACCCGCGTCCGCTGCAGCGTGTCGCGGTCGGCCTCGTCGATGCCTGCCGGCGCCGTCGGAGCCTCGGCGAGCACGTCGTAGTCGCGGCCCCACCAACCGACGACGCTGCCCGCCGGCCGCTCGCCGTCAGCCGTGCCGCGCACGGCGACGGCCCGCCACGGCAGCGGCTCGATGTCGGCTTGGACACGGATCTTGAACCGGGCCAGCCGGGCGACGAGCACGTCGCCGTGCCCGGCGTCGGTGTCGAGCACGAACGCGTCCCCGGCCCGCCGCCACACGCGCGCCAGCACGTCGATCTTGCCCGTCGGCTGCAGGACGAACGTCCAGCAACTGTCGCCGACGGTCAGCGGCGCGAGATCCTGGGACACCTGCCCCTGCAGGTAGCGCAGGGCGTCCTCGCCGCGCACCTCGACGGCGTCGCGCTGCTCGGGCACCCAGAACGGGGTCGGCTCGATCATGGTTGCAGTGTGCCCGTGCCTGGGCACACTGCAACCATGGCTGACCTCGACGATCTGGCCCACCGGGCGGTCGCCGCGGTCAGCCTGCTCGCCCAGCGTGCCGGCGCGCTAGCCGGCGTCGTCGCGCTCGTCGTCGGTACCGCCGGCATCGTCACATACCTCCTCGGACTGGCCGCGTTCCAGGGCGCGGCGCGCTCGGCATGGGTCGTCATCGGCGGTGTGCTGGTGGTGCTCGCCGCCGGGACACCGCTGCTCGCCATGTGGCGACTGTCGTCGGTGCGCCGCGACGCCACGTCGCTCGTCGGCGACGTGCGGACACTGCTCGAGCGCAACACCGACGCGCGCCGGGTCGTCATCGACACCGTCCAGACCGGAACGGATCGGCGAGACGTGAAATCCCCCGCCATGATCGCCGAGAGCCGGCGCTTCACGACGCTGCGGCAGATGACCGGCACGGCCAACGACCTGCGCAGCCTGCCGTCCGCCCTGCTCGCCGTCACCTCCTACCCGTGGCTGCTGGCGATCGGCATCGCCTTCCTCCCCGTCTTCTTCATCCTCGGCCTGATCTTCCTGCTCGCCTGGTCGTTCTGACCGGCATCAGCCGACGCGATGAGCGCGGTCGGCGCGCTCATCGCTCATCGCGGCTGGCGGCTGACTGGCGGCGTCAGGCGATCGTGCCGGCGGCGCGACGGGCGGCGGTCATCCGCTGCGCCGCGGGGATCGCCGCCAGCAGGGCGGCGGCCTTGTTGCGACACTCCAGGTCCTCGTCGTCGGGCACCGAGTCGGCCACGATGCCCGCCCCTGCCTGCACGCTCGTCCCGCCGGGCGCGCAGAACATCGTGCGGATGGCAATCGCCGTGTCCAGGTTGCCGCTCCAGTCGAGGTAGCCGACGACGCCCGCGTACGGGCCGCGGCGCACGGGCTCGAGGTCGTCGATGATCTCCATGGCCCGCACCTTCGGGGCGCCGCTGACCGTGCCCGCCGGCAGCGTGGCCCTCAGCACGTCGATCGGGCCGAGGCCCTCGCGCAGCGCGCCGGACACCTGTGACGTGAGATGCATGACGTGGCTGTAGCGCTCCAGCGTCATCAGTTCGTCGACGTGCATCGTGCCGAAGCGGGCCACGCGGCCGACGTCGTTGCGGGCCAGATCGACGAGCATCACGTGCTCGGCGCGCTCCTTGGGGTGCTCGCTCAGTTCGGCGGCGAGCCGGCGGTCGTGCTCGTCGGTCTCGCCGCGCTTGCGCGTGCCGGCGATCGGCCTGGAGATGACGGTCCCGTCGAGTAGTTGGACCATCGGCTCGGGCGACGAGCCGACGATCGTCAGCTCGGGATGGCGCACGAAGTACATGTACGGGCTCGGGTTGACCTGTCGCAGCACGCGATAGACGTCGAACGGGTCGGCGTCCAGCTCGACGTCGTAGCGCTGGGCCAGCACGACCTGGAAGATGTCGCCGGCGACGATGTGCTCCTTGGCCACGTCGACGGCGCGTTGGTACAGCCCGTCGGGCATCGAGCTCTTGACGTCCGGCAGCTCGTCACCTGCGAGCGGCGGGTCGACGGGAATGTACGGCAGCGGGCGAGCCAGGCTGTCGACGGCCCGCCCGATGCTGGCCACCGCCCGGTCGTAGGCGCTGTCGATGGCCTCGTGGTCCAGCCCGAGCACGGGCACGCTCTCGATCAGCGTGGCTCGCTGGCGCCAATGGTCGAACGCGGCGAGCGAGCCGATCATCGACATCACCGCATCCGGCACGTGGCGGTCGTCCGGCGGCGCAACGGGAAGGTGTTCGACCTCGCGCACGACGTCGTATCCGAGGTAGCCCATCAAGCCGCCGTGCAGCGGCGGCAACTCGGGGATCGACGGGGCGCGGTACGTCGCCAGGAGGTGTTCAAGCGCGACGAGGATCCCCCGGTCGCGCGGGACGGCGACGGGGAGGTCACCGTGGACCTCGACGATGCCGTCGCGCAGCACGAGTGTGGCGACCGGATCGCGGCCGACGAACGAGAAGCGGCTCCAGCGCTCGCCGTGCTCGACCGACTCCAGCAGGAACCCCGACTCCTCGCCGACGAGCTTGGCGTACGCGGCGACCGGCGTCTCCAAGTCGGCCAGCAGCTCGGCCCACACCGGCACGACCGTGTGGTCACGGGCGAGGGCGCGGAACTCGTCGCGACTCGGCCGGACGCGCACGGTCAGGCCTTTGCGGGCGCTGCGCTCACCAGCTCGGCTCCGAAGCGGCGGAAGAAGCACGAGTACTCGCCGGTGTGGCAGGCACCCTTGCCGCGCTGGTCGACGCTGAACAGCAGCACGTCGGCGTCGCAGTCGTAGTAGGCCTCGTGGACGATCTGCTCGTCGCCGCTGGTGTCTCCCTTGCGCCAGACCTCCTGGCGACTGCGGCTCCAGTACACCATGCGGCCCGTGGCGAGCGTCGCCTGCAACGTCTCCGCGTTCATCCACGCCAGCATCAACACGGTGCCGTCGAGGTCCTGGGCGATGGCCGGCACGAGCCCGCGCTCGTCGTAGCGCACGGCGGCCAGTTGCTCCGCCGTGGCGGCGATGACCGGCGCCGTCACAGGTACAGCCCGGTCGAGGCTTCGATGCGCTCGGCGGCCACGGCGTGCAGGTCACGCTCGCGCAGCATGATGTAGTCGGCACCCTGCACCTCGACCTCGTAGCGGTCGTCGGGACTGAACAGCACGAGGTCACCGACCTCTGCGGCGCGCACGTTCTGGCCCAGCGCCACGACCTCGGCCCACACCAGGCGCTTGGCGATCTGCGCCGTTGCCGGGATGAGAATGCCGCCCTGGCTGCGCCGTTCCCCGTCTTTGTCCGGGATGCGCACGAGCAGCCGGTCGTTGAGCATCTTGATCGGGAGCTTGTCGCTCCCTGCGGTCGGCGCACCTGGCACGGGGCGAGAGTACCGGGGGACGTTTGTGATGCGGCCGTCGCGATGCTCGTTCCGCAGCCTGCCACACTGCGCATCATGGCCGTCCCGTCCCTGCGTCATCGTTTTCCTGGCGTGCGTGACCGGTGGTCGCGCTTCGACGGTCCGGCGGGCACGCAGATGGTCGATACCGCCATCGAGGCCATGGC
>JALZMG010000482.1 GCA_030858325.1 Actinomycetota bacterium
GTCTTTCCCCACGACTGCGAACAGCACTCGGAGCGCGTCGCCAGTCCTGGCGAGCCCGACGGCGGGGGTTAGGAGAAGCTCTGGCCGCAGCCGCAGGTGCGCGTGGCGTTGGGGTTGGTGATGGCGAAGCCGGACTGCTCGAGACCGTCCTTGTAGTCCAGCGTGGCGCCTTCCAGGAGCTGCGCCGAGGCGGCGTCGACGACGACCTTGACGTCGCCGTCCGTGCCGAATTCGGCCTGCTCGTCGTCGGCGGCGAAGTCGCCGTCGAAGAACATCTCGTAGGAGAACCCACTGCACCCACCGGGACGCACGGCAACGCGCAGGGCCAGGTCGTCGGCGCCTTCGGCCGTCAACAGCTCTTTGACCTTGGTGGTGGCGGTGTCGGTGAGGGTGATCACGGGTTTTCCTCCTCGGATGGATTCGAGATCGAGACTAGCGGGACAGCCGAAGCTCGGCACCCGGCCGGCTCCGTCAGCGGGTCGTGATCGACACCTGGCACGGCGTGCGATGAGCGAGCGAGCAGAACTCGACGACGTCGGCATCGCCCATGTGGGCGACGAATCCGGCGACGAGACCGCGGTGCAGCCCGCAGACGAGGTCGGGGTGGTCTCTGGCCAGGTCGGCGAACGGGCAGTTGGCGAACGCGACCACGGCGTCGGCGTCGTCCTCGAGCCCCTCGAGGACGCCGACGGGTTCGGCGGCGGTGACGACGGGGTCGAAGCCGAGGCGGTCGAGATCGGCGACGAGCGCCTCCAGCGCCGAGGGGGCCGTGTCGTAGCTGGTGGCGCGTGCCGCACCCTCCGCGGTACCGACGGCCACGGCGTCGGCCGGGCTGGCACCGAGCCGCTGCGCCATCAACAGCACCATGCGGGCGAGCATCGGCACCGTCGGCGGCTCGAGACCGAGCGACGGCGCGTCGGCGGCCAGCGTGTACCGGTGCTGCGGGCGCCCGACCTCGCCACGGGCGTCAGTGGTGACCTCGAGCAGGCCGACCTCGCGCATCCGCTCGAGGTGCGGGCGGACGGTGTTCGGGTGCAGCCCGAGCGTCTCGGCGATCTCGGCGGTGACCAACGGGCGGGCGGCACGGGCCATCTCGAGGTAGATCGCATATCGCGTGTTGTCGCCGAGCACGCGCAGCACGTCTCGCGACGGCAGGTTGGTCGTCCCCGAGTCGGCCATCGGCACTAGATTACACGGGCGAGGCCGGTAAAATGATCGACATGACCGCTGCCCCTCGCGTCCCCACGGGGCCGCCGCCGAGCCACGACGACGTGGTGGCGGTCCTCGGCTCGGTCATCGATCCCGAGTTGGGCAGCGACATCGTCTCGCTGGGCATGGTCCCCGGAGTCACGGTCGACGACGACGGCGTGGTCCACGTCGGTGTCAAGCTGACGATCGGCGGCTGCCCGCTGCGCGCCGACATCAAGCGGGAGATCGAGACGCGCGTCGGCGTGCATCCCGGCGTGCGCGAGGTCCGCATCGATTGGGGCGAGATGACACCCGACGAGCGCACCGACGTCATGCTCAAGGCGCGCTGGAACGCCCGCCAGGTTGCGGCCGAGACACGGGTGCCGGCGCGAACGCGGATCATCGCCGTCGCCAGCGGCAAGGGCGGCGTCGGCAAGAGCTCGGTCACCGTCAACTTGGCCGTGGCACTGGCCCGCCAGGGACGCACCGTCGGCGTGCTCGACGCCGACATCTGGGGTTTCTCCGTGCCCCGCCTGCTCGGCATCGGGGAACGCATGGAGGCCCACGCCGTCGAGGGTTCGGCACGGCCGCTGATCGTCCCCAACGAGCTGGCCGTCGGCGACGGGCTGCTGCGCGTCGTGTCCACGGGCTTCCTGGTCGAGGAGGACACTGCGCTGATGTGGCGGGGACTGATGCTCAACAAGGCTGTGGAGCAGTTCCTGCGCGACGTCGACTGGGGCGACCTCGACGACTTGCTGATCGACATGCCGCCTGGAACGGGCGACGTGCAGATGGGCCTCGCCCGCCTGCTCCCACGCGCCGACATGGTCATCGTCACGACACCGGCGCTGGCCGCGCAGAAGGTGGCCCAGCGGGCGGCGGACATGGCCCGCCGCAGCTTCGTGCGCGTCGTCGGCGTCGTCGAGAACATGACGGCGTTCACGTGCACACACGGCGAGACGTACCCGCTGTTCGGCACCGGCGGGGGCCAGGCGCTGGCCGACGACATCGGCGTGCCACTGCTCGGGCAGGTGCCGCTCGAACCAGCCGTGGCGGCCGGTGGGGACGAGGGGCGGCCCGTCGCGTTCGCCGCCGATCCGGACGTCGGCTCGGCCGCTGCGGTCTTCGCCGACATCGCCGGCCGCCTCGGTGAGGTCATCCCCGAAGCCGCCGACGTCACGGGTCCGGACATGGCCGGCTGCTCGGCGCGCCTCCTGGCCGCCGTGGAAACCGCACTGGACGAAGACGCCGAGCCCGTCGCCGTGGCCGACCCCGCCGTTCGTTGCTGAGGAACGCTCAGGCAAGATCGTCGTAGTCGGCGTCGCCCGGAAGGGAGACGCCGCTGACCGTGCCGGACGCGTCACGACGCAGGCGCGGTTCGATGCGCGGTGGACGCCCGGTGCCGTCAGCCACGGCGAGCGCCTCGGATGCCGAGCACGCGTCGGCGAGGAAGCGCAGGTTGGCGATGGTCGGCGGCAGCATGACCAACCGCCCGGCCTCGGCCTGGGCGATCGCCTCCGACGGACGGACCCACCTGCTGTCCACAGTCTCCGTGTCGTCATGCCAACCGTTCTGGCCTGCCGGCGCAGCAGCGAGGAAGAAGCGGGTGTCGAAGCGGCGCGGCCCCTCTCCGACGGGGGTGACCCAGTGGGCGACGTAGCGGATGGCGGCCAGATCGAGGATGAGGTCGTGGCGGCGGCACAGCTCCTCCATCGACAGCTCGCCACGGTGGACGGAGCGGCGGGCGTCGTCGCCGACGTCGGCCAGGCCACCGTGGCGGCGGTGGGCAAGCAGGAGCCCCGCCTCCTCGAAGCACTCGCGCACTGCAGCGACCCAGAACGCCAACCCGCCGCGGTCGAGGCCGAGTATGGCCGACGCGGTGACGTCGTCGAGGCCCGCGCAGAACGGTTCGAATGACGCGGCACCGTCGATCTCGTCCACGCGACCGCCGGGGAAGACGTACATCCCGGCGGCGAACGCAGCCCGCGTCGTGCGCCGGAGCACGAAGACCTCCACGCCGGCGTCGGTTCGCCCGTCGTCGGCGTCGCGCACGAGCATCACGGTCGCCGCCGGCAGGGCGGGCACGACGGCGGGCACGGAGTCGATCGCGCCGAATGCGGTGGGGTCAGGGTTCACGCACGGGCGACGGTAGCTGCGCGCGCTCGGCTGGTTCCCGCCGCAGCGCCACGTAGGCCACGCCGGCACCGACGATCGACGCCAACACGACGGCGACGATCTGCCAATTGTCGCTCAACGCCACGAGCACCCAATTCTGCACACGCTCCACGGCAGCCGTGACCGCATCCTGCTCGCTGTTGATGTCGACGACCCAGAAGTACCACAGCAGGTACAGACCCGACAGCAGGACGAAGGCCGCGGCGACCATGTCCACGTAGCGCATGGCCGAGCGGATGACGCGCAGCAGGGCCTGGTTGGCGACGGCCAGGCTGACGGTGAGCGCCATCACGACCAGCGCCATGCCCGCGGCGAAGGCGACGACATTGCCGAGCCCGGCCCAGAACGAATCGGGGGTGGCGAACGCCGTGGCGATGAACAGCGCGATCGTGCAGCTGAGCGATGCCAGCGCGTAGGCGATGCCGTAGACGAACA
>JALZMG010000544.1 GCA_030858325.1 Actinomycetota bacterium
TCGAGGGGACGATGAACGTGCCCGCAGGGAACAGCACGTCCTTGTAGACGATGTCCTCGCTGGCGAAGCGCCCCGTGCCGCGGATTGCGCCGAAGTAGCGCATCGACTCCTCGACCGCCCGCGGCGCCAGGTCGGGCCGGGTGGCGAGCAGCGCCCATTGCTCGGGGTGCTCGGCGAACACGGCGACCGAGCAGCCGAGCTGGTTGCGCGTCGTGTCGGTGCCGCCGATGAGCACGGCCTCGACCATCACGACGAGTTCCTCCTCCGACAGCCGGTCGCCCTGTTCCTCGGCGGCGATGAGGTCAGTCAGGAGGTCCTCGCGTGGTTGCGAACGGCGGGCGGCGATGAGCTGGTGCGTGTACTTGTCCATCTCCTCCTGGGCGGCGGAGATGATCGGCAGATCCTCTTGGAGGTTGCCGTTGAAGATGCGCAAGATGTCCGTGGCCCACCGGCTGAACAGCTTCCAATCCTCCTTCGGCGCACCGAGCAGCTGGCAGATGATGGGGATTGGGTAGGGCTCGCAGATGTCGACGGCGATGTCGGCGCGCCCGGTCGGGCCGACGGCGTCGACGAGGCCGTCGACGACATCGCGCATGAACGGGCGCAGGCGGTCGGCGGCACGCGGTGAGAAGGCCGACCCGACGAGGCGGCGCAGCCGCGTGTGCTCGTCGCCCTCCGCCGAGAGGATCGACGTGCGCCGCCGCTCCAGGTACTGCGGGTCGGTGACGCCCTGCAGCTCCATGATCCGGCTGGCTGCGCTGTGCCAGCGCTTGTCGCGGAGGATGGCGACGACGTCGTCGTAGTGGAGAATCGTGAACCCGAACAGGTTGCGGGCGATCCAGCTCTGCGCGGCCGCTGCGCGCAACGCCTCGGCGTTGACGGCCCGGTCGTTCTCCAGCGCCATGTCGAGCACGGGGATGTCCAACTCGAGCGCGGGCGTGACGACGGCCTCGGTCATCCCTGAGACGTTACCCCCGGTTATACGGGCCCCGTCAGACCCGAGTGTTTGTCGCTGGCGGAGTGTTTGCCGCGGGGCATCCCCGCTGGAAACACCCGGGCGGCCGGAAACACTCGGGCCAGGGTGAGTCGGGCCGCGTCGCGAGATGCGAGTGAGCGAGCGCCAGTGAGCGAGCGGTCAGCCGCGGCCCGCGTGGCCGGGGAACGCAATGAGAGTCTCGACGTAGTCGACGCCGAGGAACTCGGCGACGGGCTCGTTCGTGACGTGGCCGCCGACGGTGTTGACGCCGAAGGCCATCGCCGGGTCGCGCCGGGCGGCCTCGCCGGGGCCGAGCAAGGCGACGTCTTGGATGTACGGCAGCGTGGCGTTCGTCAGCGCGTACGTGCTCGTGTGGGGGACGGCCCCCGGCATGTTGCCGACGGCGTAGTGGATCACGCCGTGGCGCTCGTACACGGGGTCGTCGTGGGTCGTCTCGCGGATCGTCTCGATGCAGCCGCCCTGGTCGACGGCGACGTCAACGATGACGGCCCGCGCCTTCATCGCCCGCACCATGTCCTCGCTGACGACGACCGGGGCGCGGCCCCCGGCCACGAGCACGGCGCCGATGAGGAGATCGGCGTCGGCGACGCTGCGCTCGATCGCGCCGCGGTTGGAAGCGAGCGTCATGATCCGGCCCTGGTGGATCTGGTCGACCCAGCGCAGGCGGTCGAGGTTCTTGTCGATGAGGACGACCTCGGCTTCCATCCCGGCGGCGATCCACGCCGCGTTCCAGCCGACGTTGCCGGCGCCGAGCACGACGACCTTGGCCGGCCGCACGCCGGGCGCGCCGCCCATCAGGACGCCGCGGCCGCCCTTGTGGCGCTCCAGGAAATGGGCCCCTTGCTGGGGCGCCAGCCGCCCTGCGACCTCGCTCATCGGCGCCAGGAGCGGCAGCGCTCCGTTGTCCAGTTGCACCGTCTCATAGGCCAGCGCCGTCGTGCCGGCGGCGATCAACGCCTTCGCCACTTCCGGGTAGGCAGCCAGGTGAAGGTACGTGAACAGGGTCAGGTCTTCGCGCAGGAACCCGAACTCCTCCTCCCTCGGCTCCTTGACCTTGACGACCATCGCCTGCGCCCACGCCGCCTCCGCGCTCGGCACGATGTCGGCGCCGGCGGCCACGTAGTCGGCGTCGCTGATCGACGCGCCCTCCCCGGCGCCCGTCTCGACGTAGACGTTGATGCCATGGCGTTCGAGTTCGCGCACGCCGTCCGGTGTCATCGCCACCCGGTGCTCGGCGGTCTTGATCTCCTTGGGGACGCCGACGGTGGCGATC
>JALZMG010000501.1 GCA_030858325.1 Actinomycetota bacterium
GTCCGAACTGGCTCGCGCTGAACACTTCGAGGCGGTCGCCGACACCACGGAGCACGACGCGATCTACACCACCGTGGTGTGCGCGACCGACGCCGAGCCCATCGTGCGCTCCATCGACCGCTATGTCGGCGCCGGGTTCGACACCATCTACCTGCACCAGGTCGGCCCCGACCAGCAGCGGCTGGCCGATCTCGCCCATGCGGAGTTGTTGCCCCACTATCGCCGCACGTCGTGACGGAGCGCGAGGCGACGCATCGACCGTCGCTCGGGTCGCACCGACTGCTCGGCCAAGGCGTCGGCGCGGCGTTGATCAGAACGGACGGTGAGATCGACTGGTGGTGCCCCGATCATTTCGAGGCGGAACCGGTCCTGTGGTCGCTGCTCGACCGCCACGGCGGTCGCTCGGGATGGTGCGACGCGACGGCTGCGGCGTGGGGGGCGTGTCCGGCCGGTCCGACCGCACGCACGACGGTTCGTGTGCATGAGCACCGTGTGCAGCTGTGGGACGGGCTTCTGGAGTGGGGCGCCGGCTCGGTCCTGATCCGACTGGTCAGACCGGAGTCCGCAACGCTCACGCTTCGCCACGTCCTGCGCGCCGGTGGTTTCGATTTGCCGGCGGCGCCATGGCGGCGGACCGAGCACGGCGCGACCAACGGTGTGTTGGACGTGATCAGTGTCGACGGCACCGACATCGACGGTGACTGTGCGGGGATCAACGTGCGCGCGACACCCGACACGTGGTCCGGGATAGCCATCTACACCACGGAGGCGCAGAAGGCCTTGCTCACGCCGGACGCGCTCGTCACGTTGATGGAGAGCGCCGAGGAAGAGAACCAAAAGGCGATGTCACGGCTGCGACTCCCCCGCCGTCACCCATCGCGAGCCACCGACGCCCTGTGCGTGCTGCGCGCCCTCACGGACAGGGCGACGGGTGCCCCCGTGGCGTCGCCGACGACGAGCCTGCCCGAAGCCCCCGGCGGGGAGCGCCAGTTCGATTACCGCTACAGCTGGTTGCGCGACTCGGCGCTCGGCCTCGCCACGGCGGTGATGCTCGGCCACCTGGACGCCGGCGCCCGCTACCTCGACTTCGTCGCCGACCTCCTCGACCGCCACGGCGAACACCTGCAGCCGCTGTCCACGAGCGGCGGCGAACGTGTCCCGTCGGAACGGACGATCTCAGGGGTAGCCGGCTGGGCCGAGTCCCGGCCGGTGCGCGTGGGCAACGCTGCGACCGAACAGTGCCAGCTCGACGCCTTGGCGGCGATCATCGACGCCGTTTGGGCATACGCCAACAGCGGCGGGCGGATCAACGCCCGTCGCTGGAGCGTGGTCGACCGACTCGCGACGATGCTTGCCGAGGCGCCGTTCCAGCCGTCGAGCGGGATCTGGGAGTTGCGCCGGCCCAAGCGGCTCGTCAGCGAGGAGATCGCCCGTTGGCAGGGACTCGACCGAGCGCTGCGTCTGCGACGCCGCTACCGCCCCTGGCTGCGGCGCCCGAGATGGCGCACAGAGCGATCCGCGGCACGCCGCCGCGTCGAAGCGGCCCTCGACCCGCTCACAGGCCGGCTTCCCCAGTCGTTCGAGCCAGGCGACACGACACCCGATGCGGCGACGCTTGCCGTCGCCACCGCCGGGCTCTGGCGTCGGCGCGACCCCCGCCTCACCCGACTCGTGCTGGCGACGGTCCAGGCGCTGGAACAGGGATCGTTCCTGCGGCGCTACCCGCCGGCCGACGATGGATTCGCCGGGATAGAGGCGACCTTTCTTCCGGCATCGTGGTGGGCCGTCACCGCCCTCGGCGCCGTCGGCGAGCTCGACACGGCGTGGCAACGCGCTGACGACCTGTGCGCCCATCTGCCTCCGCTACAACCCGAACAATGGGACGTCGAAGCCGACGAGGCACTCGGCAACACGCCGCTGTTATGGTCGCACACCGAGGCAGCACGCAGCCTCTACTACTTGCAACGAGCCCAAATGCGACGCCACATCGGCCCTCTCGGCGTCAAGCTGTGGACCATCGCCCGCTACCTCCGGCTGCGTTTCACCATTCGACGGCAGTAGCCCCACCCCAGCCGTGTCGTGAGGCGCCCGGGGTCGACGACGAGGGTGGTGCATCGAGCCGCTTCCCGACGTTGGCGACCTCGGCGCCTGTGCGCCGGCGCGGCAGAACATTCAGCACTGGCGGCTCTCACCGACGAGCGCCACGCCGGCCGCGCCGCGAGCACCTGCGAGGCGCACCGAACAAGGACACCGAACGACGTGGCTGCGTTCATCGCGGCCGACGGACAGCATGGACGTGGCAGAGCTGCGAGCAAGCGCCGAGTCGTCGCGTCGCTGGTTCTCGCCGGCTATCGCGGCTACACCGGTGACGCCTACACATTGTATCTGCGCCAGTTCACCCTCTGGTGCTGGCAGCACCACATCGGCTGTTCGACGTCCGCCGCGTCGACATCGAATACTTCGCCCGTGACCTCGAGGACCGCGGCAAGGCGCGCGCGACGGTCGCCCGTCGACTGTGCACGATCGTCGGTTCTTACCGCAAGGACGAAAGAAGGCGTGATCGAACATTCGCCAGCGGTGCACAACCGACGGCCGCGCGTCGACTACAAACCCCACGGCGCCCATCTGGACCGCAACGAGCTCAGGGCCCTGCTCGTCACCGCTGGCCTGTGCTCGCCACGCGACCATGCCCTCGTCTCGCTGTTGGGTTGAACGGACTGCGGGTGTGTCCGAAGCGATCGGCGCCAACATCGATGTCCTCGAACGCGGCCACCGCACATTGACCGTGGTCCGCAAAGACGCAAGGTCCGTGACCATGCGCTCGCCCCTTGCGTCACTCGCGCCGTCGACCTGGCGAACGGCGAACGTACCGAGGGCCCATCTTCATCAAGAC
>JALZMG010000120.1 GCA_030858325.1 Actinomycetota bacterium
GCCGGCTACATCACGGGCCAGCGGATCCAGGTCGACGGCGGCGGCCAGGCGCGCGGTTGAGAGAGTGTTCTGCACGTCGCAACGGGCCCGCATACCGGCCGGTTGCGACGTGCAGAACGGGGGGGCGCGACGGGGTGGCGGTAGCCTGACCCCATGAGTCCGCTGGAGAGCCTCGCCACCCCGTCGTCGCCTCCTGCGTCCGCGCCGATCGTCGAGATCACTCCTGCCGCGCTCGTCAAGCTCCGTGAGTTGCGCGACGAAGAGCCCGATGCCGAGCAACTGGGCCTGCGCCTGGAGATCGCTTCCGGCCCGGGTGAGGAGTTCCGCTACGACCTCAGCTTCGACGAGTTCCTCGCCGCCGGGCTGAGCGACGAGGTGCGCACCGTCGACGGGCTGAAGGTGATCATCCCACAGCGCGACCAGGAACGCCTGCAGGGCGCCACGCTCGACCACACCGAGACGCAAGGGCTCGTCATCCGCAACCCCAACCGCCCCGGTGTGCCGGTGGTCGAGGGATTGACGAACGACGATCCGCTGTCGGCGGAGATCGAGACGATGGTGGCGACGGAGGTCAACCCGGCGCTGGCCGCGCACGGCGGCTTCGTCACGTACGTCGGCCACGACGGCAACGGCACCGCGTTCTTGACGATGGGCGGCGGCTGTCACGGCTGCTCAATGAGCAAGCTGACGATGCTCGACGGTGTCCAGACGATGCTCGTCGACGCCATCGACGGTGTCGAGCAGGTCAAGGACCTGACCGACCACTCGACGGGCGAGAACCCCTACTACCAGTAGTCGGCGGCCAGGCGCCCTGGATCGCGGCCGCGCCCGCCTGTCGGCAGGTCGTCGCGCTATGCCTGGGCGATCACCGCGAAGACGTCCGTGCCGGTGATCGGCGGGGCGTCGGAGGGTCGCATCGTGTCCAGTGCATCGCGCATCTGGTTGACGTTCTCTTCGCTGTCGAAGACCATCACGGCCATCCCCTTGGTGCCGTCCGGCGCCCGGAGCCAGACGCCGCGTTCGAACCCTGGCTGCCCCTTGGCGCCTGGAACGATCTGCTCGTTCAACAACTTCTCGTCCTGCTCGCGAGTTCGACCGTTGAGGTCCACGTGGACGACGATTGCATGTGACATCGATCCCCTCCTCTTGCTGTTGGCGGCATCGATTGTGCCACGTCCACGAGAGCCGTCGCTCACGCCAGCCGACCCGACGTGGCGGGCGAGACTGTGCCCGTGCGCCCGGCCGTCGCCATCGTCGTCGGCGTCGTCGCCGCGTTCGTGGTGCTGTGGATCATCCTGCTCGTGGGACTGGCCGTGCTGCACCCCGGCCGGGCAACCGTGCGCGAGGTCAGGCGGATCGTGCCGGACACGATCCGTCTGACTCGTCGCCTCGCCGGGGACGTCAGCCTCGGTCTTGACGTCCGCGTCCGACTGTGGGTGCTTCTCGTCTACCTGGCGCTGCCGATCGACCTCGTGCCGGACCTGATCCCCGTCATCGGGTACGCCGACGACGCAGTCGTCATCGGTCTCGTGCTGCGCAGCGTGATGCGCGCCGCCGGTCCCGAGCTCGTCCGCCACCACTGGCCCGGTACCGACGAGGGTCTCGCCGTGCTGGCCCGCCTGTGCCGCCTACCGGCCCTGCGCCCCGGCGGCGCACCCTGACGCAGGGAGGCGTCGTCGACCCCGGTCGCGTCGTTCGGGGGTGGGTGGCCCGCGTTCGGCACGCCGATGAGGAACGAGCTTGCGGCGGCTGCATTTTGAACAGTCACAGCGGGTCGGGGACCGCCGTGCCCCAGCGACGCATGCCGGTCTCGATGCGCTCGTTGAGGATCTCCAGCACGCGCACCCTGGCGAAGCGCTTTTGGTTGGCCCCGATCAGTTCCCACGGGGCGAGGGCGTGGTCGGTGCGCTGGAACATGTCCTCGGCGGCGGTGTCGTAGTCGCGGTTGCGCTCACGGTTGCGCCAATCCTCCGCAGTGATCTTCCACTGCCGCAGCGCGTCCGTCGTGCGGTCCTCGAAGCGGGCGAGCTGTTCGTCGTCGTCGATGTGCAGCCAGAACTTGACGAGCACGAGACCCTCGAGGACGAGCGTCTGCTCGAAGCTGACGATCTCGTGGAACGCCCGGCCCCACTGCTCCTCGGTGGCGAACCCCTCGATGCGCTCGACGAGCACCCGTCCATACCAGCTGCGGTCGAACACGGCCATCCCACCGAGACCGGGCAGCTCACGGTAGAAGCGCCAGAGGAAGTGGTGGCGCTTCTCGTCGAACGTCGGCTTGGCGAACGAGGAGACGCGGTAGTGCCGCGGGTCGAGGGGTTCGACGACGCGCTTGATCGCCCCGCCCTTGCCGGCCGCGTCCGGACCCTCCATCACCACGAGCAGTCCCGGGCCGAGCTCCCCCGTTCCCATCTGCCCGCCGAGGTGCAACCGCAGCTGCAGTATCCGGCGCTGCGCGGCGACGAGCCGCCGCTCGTACTCGCCGCGTCCGATCCGTTCGTCGAGCGCCAGCTCGTCGAGGCGACCCATGGCGGCGATGCTACGCAGCGCACCCATCCGAGGTTTTCGTGCACCGGAGGGTTTGGCGCACCACCGCTGGTCACGAAACCCCCGGATGGGCGCTGGCGTGGGTGTGGGCAATGTCGTCGGGTCGAATGAACGGGATCGTCGGCTACGGCGCGTACCTGCCCCACTGGCGGCTGCGTGGCAGCGCCATCGCCGCCGCGCTCGGCAG
>JALZMG010000017.1 GCA_030858325.1 Actinomycetota bacterium
CCACACGACCTCGTCGCCGTACCGTCTGCTCGCCGCCGGCTCGTCCGGGGCGCCGCCACCGGTGGCTCCGGCGGCATCGGTCACGAGGTCACGGTAGTACCCTCCGGCAGTCATGGCTCACGACCCAGCAGCCATCCTGGACGTGCTGGCGGCGACGGAGTTCTTCGCCGACGCCGACCCCGCCACGCTGCAGGCACTCTCCGCAGCGGGCGCCGAGCGCCGGCTCGTCCGGGGCGACGTGCTGTTCGAAGAGGGCGATCCGCCCGATGCGCTCTACGTCGTCACCCGCGGCCGCTTGGCCATCGCCATCGCCAACCCGATCGACCGGCGGGAGAGCGTCGTCGCGCTCATGGAGCCAGGCGACCTGTTCGGCGAGCTGGGCATGCTCGACGACCGTCCGCGCTCGGCGATGGCCAGGGCCCTCGAGGCGTCGACGGTGCTGGAGATCCCGTTCGCGCCGGTGCTGCAGATGTTCGACGAGCAGCCGAAGCTGTTGTGGAACGTCACGCGCCTGCTCGCCAGGCGGCTGCGGGCGATGGACGAGGCGCTCGCCGACTCCGTCTTCCTCGACGTCACGGGACGCACCGCCAAGCGCATCCTCGAGCTGGCCGACGGCAGCGACCAGTTCACGCTGCCGGTGACCCAGGAGGAGCTGGCCGGCATGGTCGGTGCGTCACGCGAGCGCGTGAACAAGGCCATCGCCAGCTTCATCCGCCTCGGCTGGCTCGACCAGCGCGACCGGCAGTACACGATCACTCAGCGCGACCGCCTGGAGCTGCGCGCCCGCTGAGTGCGGCGACGAGCAATCGGGTCGGAGCGGCTCTCATCGCTCATCGCGGTCACGCGTCGCGGCGATGCGTTGACCACAGGCCGAGTGCCAGCAGCGCGCTGATCCAGGCGAAGAAGTAGGCGCCTCCACCGACGCGTCCGAGCGTGGCTCCGTCGGCATCGTTGAACACCATGGCGATGCCGGCGGCGTACGGCATCCAGCGCTGCACCCCCTCCAGGCCGACGGCACCCAGCAGCCCGGCGATCAGCCCCTCGGCGATCAACGGCCACAGCAACAGGACGCAGATCGCTGCGGCCGTGTTGCGCACGATCATGCCCAGCGCGTAGCCGAGCAGCGTCAGGCCGATGGACAGGCACACGACGCCGACGAGGGAAGCCAGCGCGTCGCCGTCGGCCAATGCCTGGTCACCAGCGGCGAGCGCCGAACCGAACGTCCAGGCGAGCACGACGATCAGCACCGTCAAGACCGCCGAGATGGTGACCTGCACGATCGGCTTGGCGACCAGCGCCCGCCACCGGTCGGGCAGCGCGGCGAACGTCGGGCGGATCGTCAGGTGGCTGAACTCGCTCGTGATGCCGAGGATGGCGACGACGCCGAAGATCAACGCCGACACCAGTGTCGTCCCGGCCACGAGGCCGCCGAGATCGGAGCCGGTGAAGCCGATGTCGGCGTCGTCGTCGAAGGCGGCGGTGAGCAGCGAGACGACGAGCGGGAAGGCGGCGCCGACGATCGCCAGGACCCATGTCGACGTCACCGTCGTGACCTTGATCCACTCGCTGCGGATGGCGTCGATCATGGCCGCGGCGATCCGTATGGCGGACCCGGCGGCCCGGTCGGCCCGGTCGGCATGGGAGGCGACGCCGGCGGTGGCGGAGGCACGACGCCCGGCCGCAGCCCGCCGCCGGAGACATACTCCTGGGACTGCGCGGTGGCCCGCAGGAACGCCTCCTCCAGCGACGCCGTCTGCGGCGACAACTCGTGCAGCACGACACCTCCTGACGCGGCGGCCTCGCCGACCTGCTCGATCGTCAGCCCGTGCACGTCGATCCCGTCCGGCCCGGCCGGCTCCAGAGAACGGGCGCCGAGGCGGCGCAAGTGCTCGGCGAAGCGGGCCGGGTGTGGCGTACGCACACGCACCCAGCGCGTGGCGTGACGGTCGATGAACCGGTCGACCGGGCCCGCTTCGATCAACCGTCCCCTGCCGATGACGATCAGGTCGTCGACCATCAGCGCCACTTCGGCCAGCAGGTGGCTGCTGATGAGCACGGTCTTGCCCGTCCGGGCCAGGTGCACGAGCACGTCACGGATCCAGCGGATGCCCTCCGGGTCGAGACCGTTGGCCGGTTCGTCGAGAATCACAGTGTGCGGGTCGCCGAGCAGCACGCCGGCCAGCCCGAGGCGCTGCTTCATCCCGAGGGAGTAGCCGTTGACCTTGCGCCCGGCCACGTCGGTCAGCCCGACGAGCGCCAGCACCTCGTCGACGCGTGACGAGTTGATGCCGTTGGACGCGGCCAGCCAGCGCAGGTGATTGCGACCGGAACGACCGGGATGCGCGTACCCCGCGTCGAGCAGCGCGCCGATCTCGTGCAGCGGCCGACGGAACGACTCGAAGCGCCGGCCGTCGAACGTCGTCACGCCGCGCTCGGCTCGGTCGAGGCCGAGCATGCAGCGCATCGTCGTGCTCTTGCCCGATCCGTTCGGGCCGAGGAAACCGGTCACCCGACCGGGGCGGACGTCGAAGCTGAGGTCGTCGACGGCCACCACGGTGCCGAACCGCTTCGTCAGGTTGCGCAGCTCGATCATGGGGCTGTCACGGTGTCACAGACGGGCAAACGTGTCGAGCATCAGCGTCACGTCGGCGCCGAGCGGGTAGAGGATCGGGCACGTGCACCCGGCGGCGACGTACTCGCCGACCTTGGCGACCACCTCGTCCGGCTCACCGGACGCCGTGCACCGCTGCACCACGTCGTCGGGAACCAGGCGGCTGGCGGCCACGACCTGATCGTGCGTCGCCGGCCACGTCATCACGCGGCCGATGTCGTCGAGCAGTTCCTGGGGGACGCCGGACGCCTTCATCAGGTGCGGCTGCTGGCCGAGGTACTGCGTGACGAGCAGGCGGGCGCCGTCGATGGCCGCAGCACGGTTGCGATCGATGCTGCACACGACGAGCTGCGGGCGGTCGATGTCGTCCACGCTCCGTCCGGACTTCGCCGCACCAGCGGCCAGCGCCTCCATCGCCTGCGCGTTGTAGGCAGGATCGACGAGATAGTTGAGCACGACACCGTCGGCGATCTCGCCGGCCAGCTCCATCATCTGCATGCCGGTGGCGCCGATGTAGATGGGCACGTCCTTCGGGCGCCGCTCCTGGTACACGTAATCCAGCTCGACACCGTCGAGCTGAACGTGGTGGCCGTCGACGGACACCGTCTCGTCGGCGAGCAGGCCACGCATGGCGGTGACGACCTCGCGCATCACGCGCAGCGGCCGGTCGCGCGAGATGCCGACCTTCGCCGCGAGCGGGTCCCACCACGCGCCGAGGCCGCACAGCACGCGGCCGGGCGCGAGGTCGTCGAGCGTGGAGAACGTGCTCGCCAGGCGCGCCGCGTTGCGCGTCCAGATGTCGACGACCCCGGAGCCGATGCGGATGCGCTCGGACGTCGCCGCGAACGCGGCCATCGGCACGACGGCGTCGCGAACGAGGCGGCTGTCGGCCTGCCACACGGCGGCGAACCCTCGCGCCTCCGCCCGCTTGACGATGTCCATCCCCTCGCGGATGGCGTGGGCGTCTTGCAGGTAGAGCGCGACCGGGTAGTCGCTCGACACGGCAGCCACGGGGGCATCATCGCACGACCGAGCCCAAGTTTGCGCTGGTCGCGACGCGGGGTACGCGCCACCACATGTTCCGCCATCGCACGTTGTTCATCGCCGCCGCTGTGTTCGCCGCCTTCGGCGCCACGGCCTGCTCCGAGGAGGACCGGGAGGACATCGGCAACGAGGTCGAAGAGGCCGCCGAGAACGTCGAGGATGCCGCCCGCACGGCGGCGTCGGAGGTCGAGGAGGCGGCCGGGGAGGCCGCGGCGGATGTCGCCGAGGTCGCCGTGCGCAACCTGGCCACCCAGCAGGGCGAGGAGCAGTTCACCGACTCGGGCAATCCGTTGGACGAGGACGGCCTGTCATGCGACGCGACAGTCGCCGACGGCCTCGACACGATCGACGTCAACTGCACGGGCACGACCGAGGACGGCGGGACAGCAGAGTTGACGGGGAGCACGTCGGAGTTGCCGGGGGCATCGGTGACGGAGATCGAGGGTACGTTCACGGGCACCGTCGACGGCACCGAGGTCTTCACCTCGACGAACCTCGGCGGCTGAACTTCCCGCCCGTACCCCGGCAGTCAGAGCAGGGCGAACAGGCGCGCCGACTGCTCGGCGGCGTGCGCCCTGATCTCGGCGGCGTCGACGCGCGTGGGTCGGCCGTCACGGACCAGCACCTCGCCGTCGGCGCGCACGACGTCGAGGGCGCGCATCCCGGGTGTGAACGCCACGTGCCACGGCGAATCCGCATGGTCGTAGCTCCACAGGACGCGGTCGTCGGCCACTTCGGGGAAGAAGCGGTAGCCGTTCGTCAGCCACGACCACGCCGTGTCCGGTGACGCCTGCACGTCGTCGGCGCGGTGGGCGACGTAGGCAAGCCGGAACTCCTCCAACATGTCGGCGCCGATGCCGTCGGTGCCGAGCACGACGGTGTTGGGGCGCGTCGCCGGCCGGGCGTAGCCGACCCCGTTGTTCATGTTGCTGCGCGGGTTGTGGGCGATCGTCCCTGGCAGCGGGCGGTCGAGGCCGACGCAGTGCACGAGCAGCCAGTCCTCGGTGGCCAGATGATCCAGCCGCGCTCCTGCGTCAGCGTCGTCGGGGCCCTCGGCGACGTGGATGTGGACGCCGACACCGCGGTCGGCGGCAAGGCCCGCCGCCGCTTCCAGCGTTGCGTCGGTGCACGTGAACGCGGCGTGGACGCCGACCATGCCGCGACCGCCGGCGCCCAGGAATCGCTCGTTCTCGGCGAGTCCCCGACGCGCGCCGTCTGGACCATGGCGATCGGTGACGCCGTACGCGCAGAGCACGCGGACACCGACCTCGGCGCAAGCGGCGGCGATGGCATCGAGGCTGCCGTCGATGGCATTCGGGCTCTCGTGGTGGTCGATGATCGCCGTCGTCCCCGACAGCAGCGCCTCCAGCGCGCCCAGCCGGGCGCTCGCCCCCAGCATGTCCAGATCCAGCGCGGCATCGAGCCGCCACCAGATCTGCTCGAGGATCTGGCCGAAGTTCGTCGGCGTCTGCGGTGGCGCCGGCATCCCCCTGGCCAGCGCCGAGTACAGGTGATGGTGGCCGCACACGAGCCCCGGAGTCTGCGCGCCCATCGCCGCCTGACGGTAGCCGGGCTCGCCATCGGGTCGACGAGCGCGCGGAGCGCGCTCATCGCTATCGCTGACGGCTCGTCGCAGTGGATCGGTAGGGTCGACGTCCGATGACCGTGCTCGTCGTCGTCCTCGTGGTCGTGGCCGTGGCTGCGGTCGCCGGCACCATCGTGGCGGGCCGGCGGCTCCGGACGCAGCGTGCGGTGGCGTCAGCAGCCGAGGAGCGGGCGAGGCAGGACGTCGCAGATGCTGCTGCCGCGAACGCCGCTCGCGAGGCGGCCGAACAGTCCAGGAACGAGGCCGGAGAGCAGGCGCGCGTCGCCGGGGAGGCGACGGTTGCCGCGCTGGAGGCCACCAGGCGGTCCGAGGAACGAGCGGCCGCAGGCGAGGCACTGGCGGCGGCGAGCGAGGCGCGGGCGACGGCCGCAGAGGCCGAGAT
>JALZMG010000048.1 GCA_030858325.1 Actinomycetota bacterium
GGGCCTCCGAGCCCGGCGGCTGCGCCTCGGCGGTGCTGCCGGGGTCCTCGCCACCGACGATGCTGTCGGGCCCGCCGACGGTGGCCGGCGGTGGGAGGGTCGCCGCCATGTCGTCGCCGGCGGAGTCCTCGTCGTCGTCGCCGCAGCCGGCCACGGTGAGGCCGGCGGCGAGTGCCAGCGCGGCGACGCGAGTGCGCCGTGGCCTGGTCACTGGCCCATCCTCGTCAGGCCCTCCTGGACGACGCTGACGGCCAGTTGGCCGGCGTGGGTGAAGATGGCCCCACCGGCGAAGCCCCTGGCGTTGCTCGTCGACAGCGCATGCTGGTCGTACAGCAGCCACTCGTCGGCGCGGAACGGGCGGTGGAACCACATCGCGTGGTCGAGGCTGGCCATCTGCATGCCGGGGCTGTCCCAGCCCAGACCGAACGGCAGGACCGTCGTGTCGAGCAGCGTCATATCGCTGGCGTAGGTCACGACGCAGGCGTGGACGACCGGGTCGTCCGGCAGGTTCCCGTCGGCGCGCAGCCACACCCGCTGACCAGTCGAGGGCGTGCCCTTGCGGCTCATCGGATCCCCCTCGACGTAGCGCAGGTCGATCGGGCGGGGCCGGTGGTACCAGTCACCGAGCTGGTCCTGATACGGCGCCATGCGTTCCAACCAGCCGGGCAGCGACTCGGGTGCCGGCAGCCCCTGGGGCATCGGCAGCTGGTGGTCGGGTCCGCTCTCGTCGACGTGGAAGCTGGCCTGCAGGTTGAAGATGGCCCGCCCGTGCTGGATGGCGACGACGCGGCGGGTACTGAAGCTGCGGCCGTCGCGCAGGCGGTCGACCTCGTAGAGGATCGGCACCGTCGGGTCGCCCGGCCGCAAGAAGTAGGCGTGCAACGAATGCACACGACGGTCCTCGATCGTCCTCGCTGCGGCCACCAGGGCCTGGCCGGCGACCTGGCCGCCGAACACGCGCTGGCGGTTCTCGTCCGGCGAGTTGCCGCGGAAGATGTTGACCTCGATCGGCTCCAGGGCCAGCAACCTGACGAGGTCGTCAAGGCTCTCCTGCACGGCCGCAGTCTGCCATCACGCTCGCCGGGACGACCGGCGCGGCGACGTCCGGCGGGAGTCCACCGTCCCCACCGGACGCCACCGCTGCGCCCTGGCGCATGCGTGGTTCGCACCAGGGCGCTGCCGCCGTCAGCGCGACGTGTTGCTCAGCCGTTGCGTCCGGGGGCACGCGCGGACGCCATCGAGGCGACGGCGATGCCGTAGCCGAGACGCTTCTTCATGATTCGTTTCCCCTTGTCGTCCATGGATTGGTCAGATGGGGTTCGCCACCAGCACGTGTGTGGATTGGCCTGAGTGCCCGCCCGTAGGCTCCGCCTGGTGGCAGCAGACGGTTGGCGCGGGCAGGCGCTGGCGGCCAAGGGGTTCATGCCGGCCGAGGAAGGCGACGCACTCCACGCCGCTGCGCTGGCCGCCGCACGGGCGGTCCCCGGCGCACCGTTCGTCGAGGTCGGCTCGTACTGCGGGCGGTCCACGATCTGGCTCGGCGCCGCCGCCCGCGCCGCCGGGACGATCGTGTTCGCCGTCGACCACCATCGCGGCTCGGAGGAGAACCAGGCCGGCTGGGAGTGGCACGACCCCGCCGTCGTCGACGCCCGCACCGGGCGGATGGACACGCTGCCCTTCTTCCGCGCCGCCATCCACGATGCCGGGCTGGAGGAACACGTCGTGGCCGTCGTCGGGCGCTCGCCAGACGTCGCCAGCTACTGGTCTACGCCGGCCGCGCTGGTGTTCATCGACGGCGGCCACGGCGTCGCGCCGGCACGTGCCGACTATGCCGGCTGGGCCGGCCATGTCGCCGTCCGCGGCACGCTGGCCATCCACGACGTCTTCCCCGATCCGGCCGACGGCGGCCGCCCTCCGTACGACGAGATCTTCCGGCCGGCGGTCGAGACCGGACGCTTCCGTCTCGCCTCGGCGACGGGCTCGCTGCGCGTGCTGGCGCGCGTCGACTGAGCCCCTAGTCGTCCGTGCGGACCGGCCCGATCAGACCGGTCGGGAAGGACAGAACAGGGTGGACGTGAGCGACGAGCCGGCGATGGCGTCGGCGGCCAGCACGACGGCGGCGGCGGTATAGGACGTGTGCTCCTCGAACGGGAAACGCACACCATCACGCCCGGCCGACGGGTCCCACACCAGCCCCGTCCAGTACGAGCCGTCGTCGCGGCGATGGGCGCGGGTCCAGCGCAGCAGGTCGCAGGCCGTGTCCCGGTCGCCGATGGCGACGTAGGCCAGCGCGCACTCGGCCGTCTCCGACGCCGTCACCCACGGTTCGTCGCTGACGCAGCGGATGCCCTTGCCCTCCATGGCGAACGCGTCCCAGCCCTCGGCCAGCCGGGCCTTGGCCGCCTCGCCGTCCAGGGCTCCCGTCAGCACCGGGTAGTACCAGTCCATCGCCCAGCGCGTCTTCGGGGCGAAGGCCGCCGGCCGCTCGGCCACGGCGTGGACCATCGATTCCGCCGCCTCGGACCAATGGGGGCGGCGCTCACCGACGACGCCGGCCAGCGCGGCGCCGCAGCGTAGTGCGTGCTGGATACTCGACGTACCGGTGAGCAGCGCGTAGTTCCATGGGCGCATCCCGTCGGCCTCCACGGCCCACAGCGCCAACCCGTCGTGCCGGCGCTGGGCGAGCACCCAGGTCAGCGCCCGGTCGACGGTCGGCCAGAGGTGGTTGACGAACGCGCGGTCCCACGTGCCGCGCCAGTGGTGCCACACGCCGGTGGCGACGTAGGCGCAGACGTTCGTGTCGAGCTTGGTCTCCTCGACGGACCCGTCCGGCCAGTAGTAGTTGTGCCAGCTCCCGTCGTCGCGCTGCGTGGCCGCCAGCCACTCGTAGGCATTCTCGGCCGGCCCGTGCAGGCCGGCGACGTCGAGCGCCATCGCCGACTCGACGTGGTTCCACGGGTCACAATGGCCGCCGGGGAACCAGGGGATCATGCCCGACGGCATCTGCAACGACGCCAGGTGATCGGCGGTGGCCAGCAGTTCGTCGGCCGAGAGCACGCCGGGAAGATGGGGGACCATCAGGCGGCCACCGTGCTGCCCGCCGGGCCCGCAGTACCGGCTGATCGTCCGACGCCGACCGCCGCGGGAGCATGCTTGACGCCGTACAGCACGAGGCTCTTGCCGAGCACGGGCGACAGCAACCGTTCGGCGGCGCGCGTGGAACGGGGGCCCCGAGTGATGTCCCACTCGAGGAACGTGCGGTAGCGGCGCACCAGCGGATGATCGTCGTCGCCGACACCCACTGCGCACTTCAGCCACCAGTACGGCGTGTGCAGGGCGTGGGCATGGTGGCGGCCGGCGACGCGCAGCCCGGCGGCGCGCAGCTTGGCCCGCAACTCGGTCGCCGAGTAGATGCGCACATGGCCGCCGACGGCGATCGGCGCGTGGTACTCCTCCGACAGCATCCAGTTGATCGTCTCCGGGAGCCAACTCGGGACGGTCGCCGCGAAGACGCCACCTGGTCGCAGCACGCGCACCATTTCCGCCAGCGCGGCCGTGTCGGCAGGGATGTGCTCGAGCACCTCGGACGTGATCACGGCGTCGAATGCGCCGTCGACGAACGGCAGCCGGGTGGCGTCGGCGCGCATCGTCGCCAGGTGGTTGGCGGCGGCGATCTCGCTCGCTGCGATCATCGCCGTGAACGTGTCGTTCGTGGCGACGACCTCCCCCGGGGCGACGTCGAGCGCGACGACGCGGTGGCCGCGGCGGGCCAACTCGAAGGCGTGCCGGCCGAAGCCGGTGCCGACGTCGAGCACGCGGCTGGCGGGCCGCAGCCCGAGCGCGTCGAGACGATCGAAGCGGATCGTCAGCATCAGCGCGCCGGCCCTGGGGTGATCGGGCGGCCGTTGCGTCCGGCCTTGGCGACATTGGCCGGCATGGCCAGCACCTCCCGGTACTGCTCGACCGTCAGCTCGGCGCAGCGGCTCCACGTCCAGCGTTCGAGCACGCGTTGACGCCCGGCGGCTCCGATGCGCGTCCGGAGTTCGGCGTCGGCGAGCGCCCTGGCGATCGTCGCCGCGAGCGCGCCGGCATCGCCTGCTGGGCACTGCAGGACCGTGTCCCCGTCGACGCCCGTGACTTCCGGCAGCGCGCCGCCGTCCGTGGCCACGAGCGCCGTTCCGGTGACCATCGCCTCGATCGCCGGCAGGCTGAAACCCTCGTACAAGCTGGGCACGACCGCCAGTTCAGCCTCTGCGTACAGCTCGACGATGCGCTCGTCGGAGACGCCGGAGACGAACTCGACGTGGCCCTCGAGTCCGCGGGCACGGATCAGGTCCATCGTCGCGCCCGGCTTCGGCGTACCGATGACGGTCAGGCTGACGTCGCGCTCGGTGCGCAGCTTGGCCATCGCTTCGAGCAGGAAGCTGAGTCCTTTCAGGGCGACATCGGCTGAAGCAGTCGTGATCAACCGGCCGGGGATGCGGGCGACGTGGGGCATCGGCCGGAACAGCTCGGGATCGACGCCCACAGGGACGAGGCGCATGCGGTCGTAGCTGACGCCCATGTCGGCGTGGATGTCGCGGATCGAGTTCTCGCTGACCACGACGATGCGCGGCATCCGGGAGGCGACCCGGCCCTGCATCTTGACGAACGAGTACCACCGGCCGACGGACCAGCGCTTGCGGCGGCTCGGCGCATGCTCCCGCTCCAGCTGGCGGTCCTTGGTGATGGGGTGGTGCAGCGTGACGATCGTCGGCAGGACGCGCTCGAGGGCGAGGATCCCGTATCCGAGGCACTGGTTGTCGTGGACGAGGTCGAACTCGCCGGCGCGCGGCCGTAGCGCGCGCAGCGCCCGGTAGCTGAACGCCAGCGGCTCCGGGAACGTGCCCGTCGAGAACTGGGCCAGCTCGAGCAGGTCCTCGCGCGTCTTGATCTCCCAGTACGCCGGGAAGCGACCGGGGTAGTGGTCGTTGAACACGTCGAGGCTGGGGAGCTTCGTCAGCGTCACGCGCGGGTCGACATGGGAGTACGGCTGCCCGCTGAACACCTCGACGTGGTGGCCGAGATCGACCAGCGCCTTCGTCAGGTGACGGGTGTAGACGCCCTGTCCACCGACGTGGGGCTTGCCGCGATAGGTGAGGTAGGCGATCGACAGCGGTGCGTCGCCGGACGTGTGTGTTTTATTATATTCAGACATCAGCGCAGGATACCGGCGCCAAGTTACCGCCAGGTACAGCTGTCACCGGGGTCCTACTTGCCCGGGGACCTGCTCGAAGCCCGAGAGGAGCCTGGCTCACGAACGACGGTGCCAGGTGATCGTCATCGTTGCTTCGAGCCGTTGGCCGGGGTCGAGGCGGCGGGGGGCGATGTGGAACGCGTTGGGCGGGCCGGTCTGCGGCTCGACGGCGATGCCGGCGTCCGAGCCGTCGAAGACGACGACGTGGTCACAGTCGCTGGACACGGCGACCTCTAGCGGCCCGACGGGGAAGCACACGGGTTCGGACGTCACGAAGCAGTCGTCCCACGGCGGCGGTGCCGGGTCGACGAGCCGCCCGGTCGGTAGCTGGCCGACGCGCTCGTACATCTGCCGGGCGCGCAGGTCGATCGGTCCGCGCGTGCGGAACCACGGGTGCCAACCGAGCTCGGCGGGCATCGCCCGCTCGCCGGCGACGACGGCGAGCGTGCAGTGCACGGCGCCCGGCGTGAGGACGATCCGCTGCTCGGCCCGGCCGCCGAGCGGCCAGTCCGGGC
>JALZMG010000062.1 GCA_030858325.1 Actinomycetota bacterium
CCTTGGCCCAGTCGAGGATCGCCCCCTCCCTGCGCGCCCGCATCCGGGTCCGCCACGCCTCGGCGCCGACGAGGATTGCCGCGTCCAGCTGCCCTGCCTGGATCTCGCGCGACGTCGTGTTGACGAGTGTCTGGGGGGTGTTGCCGCCCGCCGACGTGTACGCCAGCTCCCTGGGCGCGAGGCCCATCCGCTCGGCGACGACCCAGGCCGGGTTCCCGTACCTCCACGAGAACGAACTGACGACGCGCAGCGCATCGACGTCCGGCGCGGCGCCGAGACCGGCGTCGGTGCCGGCGGCACCCACGGCCGCTTCCATCAGGGCGACCGGCTCCAGTGCGTCGTCCAAGCCGGCGGCGTGGTGGACGAACTGGCCGACCCCGACGATGACGGGAGACCGGGGATCGAGCGCCACGGCTCGGCACGATATGTGATGCCGCCCGTCGCCGCCCCGGTGGCCGTCCCGGCGCAGGGAGCCGCCGTAGGATCGCCGCCGTGGCGCGCATCGCAATCGGGTCGGACCACGCCGGCTACGAGTTGAAGACGCACGTCGTCGAGCTGCTGACAGCGGCCGGCCACGACATCGACGACCTCGGCACCGACTCGACCGAACCGGTCGACTACCCGGTGTACTGCTCCGCCGTCGGGCGTGCGGTGCGCGACGGCGACGCCGAGTTCGGCATCGTGCTCGGCGGCAGCGGCCAGGGTGAGCAGCTGGCGGCGAACAAGGTGCGCGGCGTGCGCGCCGCACTCTGCAACGACCTGTACACCGCCCGCCTGGCGCGCGCGCACAACGACGCCAACGTGTTGTCGATCGGCGCCCGCGTCGTCGGCCTCGGGCTGGCCGACGAGATCGTCGACACGTTCCTCGCCACCGACTTCGAGGGCGGCCGCCACGCCCGCCGCGTCGCCCAGTTGACCGACCTCGAATCCCACTTCTGACGTCAGGACTCCCTTCCATGCCATTCCCGTCCGACACCGAGCCAGATACCGAAGTCGACGCCCTGCTCGCGCGCGAGCTGGAACGCCAGACCACCGGCCTGCAGCTGATCGCCAGCGAGAACTTCACGTCGCCAGCCGTGCTGCGCGCCGTCGGTTCCGTGCTCACGAACAAGTACTCAGAGGGCTACCCGGGCAAGCGCTACTACGGCGGCAACGCCGTCATCGACGACATTGAGTCGCTGGCCATCGAGCGGGCCAAGACGCTGTTCGGCGCCGAGTACGCCAACGTCCAGCCGCACTCCGGAGCCAACGCCAACATGTGCGCGTACCAGGCCGTGCTCGATCCCGGCGACACCGTGCTCGGTCTCAGCCTCGACCACGGCGGGCACCTCACGCACGGCTCACCGGTCAACGCCAGCGGCATGCTGTACCGCTTCGTCGCCTACGGCGTCACGCCCGGCGACGAGCGCATCGACATGGACCAGGTTCGCGACCTGGCGCTCGAACACCGGCCGAAGCTGATCGTCGCCGGCACGACGAGCTACCCGCGCCGGCTGGAACCGGAGCCGTTCCGGGCGATCGCCGACGAAGTCGGCGCGCTGCTGCTGTTCGACATCGCCCACCTCGCCGGGCTCGTCGCCGGCGGCGCCCACCCCAGCCCGGTCGGCATCGCCGACATCGTCACGTTGACGACGCACAAGACGCTGCGCGGGCCACGCGGGGGGTGCATCCTGTCGTCGTCGGCCGAACATGCCAAGGCCATCGACAAGGCGGTGTTCCCAGGGTGGCAGGGTGGCCCGCTCGAGCACGTCATCGCCGGCAAGGCGGTGGCGTTCCGCGAGGCCGCCCATCCATCGTTCAAGGAATACGCCGACCAGATCGTCGTCAACGCGTCGGCGCTCGCCGCGGCGCTGGCGAACGAAGGCTTCCGGCTCGTGTCGGGAGGCACCGACAACCACCTGATGGTCGTCGACCTGCGCCCGTTCGACGAGGAGCTGACTGGTAAGGTCGCCCAGGTCACGCTCGACGAGGCCGGCATCACGCTGAACAAGAACACCGTCCCCGATGATCCGCGCAGCCCGTTCGTCACGAGCGGCCTGCGCATCGGCACGCCGTCGGTGACGACGCAGGGGATGGGCGAACAGGAGATGGCGGCGATCGCCGGGTTCATCGCCAGGGCCCTGCGCGAGCGCCACATCGGCGAGACGCTGGCCGGGATCAAGGCTGAAGTCGCCACGCTCTGCGCCCGCTTCCCGGCCTACGAGTAACGGGCCGGCCCCCTCCGCCGCGTCACGGACGCGACGAAGGGGATCGGCCCGTCACCGACCCCCTCCGCGCCGCTCCCTCGTGTGCCGCCGCCTGTCCTGAGCGCGTCCGCCGCCCCGCTAGTTGACCGTGAACTCGTGGCGCATGCCCTCGA
>JALZMG010000080.1 GCA_030858325.1 Actinomycetota bacterium
ACGGCGTTGTTGACGCCGGAGGCGATCCCGGCGTGACGGTCCTCGACGGCCCCGAGCGCGGCCGCCGTCAGCGGCGCGACGGTCAATGTCAGCCCGAGGCCGAAGAGCACGACGCCGGGCAGTACGCCGGTGACGTAGCGCGTGCCTGCTTCGATGCGCGTCATCGCCAGCAGCCCGGCGGCGACGACGAGCGGGCCGACCGTCATCGGCAGGCGTGCCCCGATGCGCTCGGCGAGGGCTCCCGCGCGCGCGGAGAAGGCGAGCATCGAGATCGTGATCGGGACGGTGGCCGCCCCGGCTTCCAGCGGCGAGTAGCCGAGCGGGCCCTGGAGCACGAGCCCGAGGAGGAAGAAGACGACGGCCATCGCGCCGTACAGCAGCAGCGTGACGACGTTCGTCCCGCTGAAACGCGACGACCGGAAGACCTCCAGCGGCAGCAGCGGGTCGCGGTGCATCCGCTCGAACACGACGAAGGCGATCAGCGCCACCACCCCGAGCCCGCTCAGCAACCAGCGCTGCTCGCTCAGGCCGAGCGTGACGAGGGCCAGCGCCAAGGCCCCGAGCACGGCGCCTCCGGGGTCGATCGCCCCCGCCGCCTGCGGGTCCTTCGTCTCCGGGACGTGCGCCCGTCCGAGGACGACGACGGCGGCACCGAGCGGCACGTTGATCAGGAAGATCCAGCGCCACGACGCAGCCTCGACAAGCCACCCCCCGAGAAACGGCCCGATCGCCGCAGCCACCCCGCCGAGGCCGGACCACGCGCCGATCGCGCGGGCGCGGTCGTCACGATGGAACGAACCCTGGATGATCGCCAGACTGCCCGGCGTCAGCAGTGCGGCGCCGACGCCCTGGAGCACACGCGCGGCGATCAGGAAGCCGGCGTTCGGCGCGACGGCGCACAGCAGCGAGGCGACCGTGAACCACGCTGCGCCGACGAGGAACACGCGCCGTCGCCCGAAGCGGTCGCCAAGCCCACCACCGAGCAGGATCAGCGCGGCGAGCGCCAGCGTGTAGCCGTTGACGATCCACTGCAAGCCGGTGAAAGACGCCCCCAGATCCTCGCCCATCCGCGGGAGCGCCAGGTTGACGACCGTGCCGTCGAGCATCGCCATGCCCGAGCCCATCACCGTTGCCGTCAGCACCCAGCGGCCGGGCCCCGTCCCGAGCCGCAGGCCGGGCCCGTCACCGGTCGCCACGCTCGGCTCGGCAGGTGGTGCGTCCACGAGGCCGAGGCTATTCGTGCGCACCGACTCCGCTTCCGCCGTCCGCGTGAGCCCAGACGACCACCACGGTGTCAGCCCGGCGGCCTGATCGACGACGGGCCCGGTCGCGTCGTTCAGAGGAGGACGGCCCGGTTCGGCACGCCGGCGAGGAACGAGCTTGCGGCGGCCGCATTGATGACGGCGGTCGCGTTCGCTACGGCTGGGCGAAGCCGTAATCCAGAAGTGCCGTGGCCGCCCGGTCGCGAGCGGCCTCGGTCGGCGCGCCGAGCACGGCGGCGACGATGCGCCGGCCGTCGCGCATGGCGGAGCCGAGGATGCACCACCCGGCTCCGGTGGTGTGGCCGGTCTTGATGCCGTCGGCGCCGGGGTACACGCCGAGCAGGTCGTTGGTGTTGGGGAAGGCCTGGCCGTTGAGCGTGGCCGAGTCCTCCTTCACGGTCTGCTGGAACGTGATGCCGCCCATCATCGTCACGCCGAGCCGGACCAGATCGTTGGCCGACGAGTACTGCCCTTCGGCGTCGAGCCCGGTCACGTTGACGGCGTTCGTGTTAGCCAGCCCGAGCGCCGCGGCGTTGGCGTTCATCAGCCCGGCGTACGCCACCTCCGACCCGGCGATGTCGATGGCCAGCATGCGCGCGGCGTCGTTGGCGCTGATCTTGAGCATGGCCCGGATCAGCGTGTCGCGACTGAACTGCTGTCCCGGACTGATGCCGGCGATCGATTCGTCACCGGGGTACAGCACGAGGTCGTTGGGGGCCGTGACCATGCGCGTCGGCTGGCCGGCGCTGTATCCGACGTGCGCGGCGAGCAGTTTGATCAGGCTGCCGACCGGGCGCCGGGTGTCGGCCTCCGACGAGGCCAGCATCTGCCCGGAGCGCATGTCGAACACGGCGTAGGCGGCCGCATCGACGACGGGGACACCCGTCGCCGGGTCGACGGCGATCGTCGTGGTCGTCGGCGCCGCCTCCGTCGTGGTCGGTGCCGCGGTCGTCTCGGTCGTCGCCGGGTCAGTCGACGGTGGCGCCGTCGTGGCGACGGCCGTCGAGGAGACGATCGGCGTGGACCCGGTCGGGATCGGTGTCGTCGCCACGTCCGGCGCGGTGATGGCGAGGGCCGTCGACGCCGACGTGCCCTCCGTGGTCGGCGGGGCCACGGTGTCGACGGCGCGGGGAAGGGTCTCCTCGGCCTGCTGGTCGGACCGGCACGCGCCGAGCGTCGCGCCGAACAACAACAGAAAGACGATGGTGAACCGCCGAGCTCGCATCCGGGAGGACGGTACCAAGCGTCCCCCCTCGCAACGTGGCTCTCGAGCGTCTCGAGCGCGTGTCACAGCCCCGCGGCGACGCGGCGCGCTTCGAGGATCGCCTCGTGCACTGTGCGCGGCGCGACACAATCCCCGGCGCGCCCGTCGACTCCGTCGAGGGACTCGGCGGGAAGCCTGAACCCGCAGTCGACGACGGCGGCCGCCTCGATCGTGCGGGCGTCGCCGGAGAAGCGGTCGGTGATCTCGACGGACACTCCCTCGT
>JALZMG010000093.1 GCA_030858325.1 Actinomycetota bacterium
GAACGTGCGCTTGCAGGGCTTTTGCGGATCGCTCGCTACCTTGTGCACCGCATGGCCGCCACCGAGCGACACGTCCGCGCACGTCACCTGCCCTCCGCCCGGAGGCGGGCCGCGCAGCCCGTCCAGCCACCGGCCCGGTCGGCCGCGTCGCCGCCCGACCCCCGCAACGTCATCGAGTTCCGCGACGTCTCGATGCACTATGACGAGGGCGATATCGGCCTGGACCACGCGACGTTCAACGTGCGCCGGGGCGAGTTCGTCTTCCTCGTCGGGTCCACCGGCTCGGGCAAGTCGACGGTCATGCGCATGCTCATCAAGGAGCGCGAGCCGACCTCCGGCACGATCCGCGTGGCGGGCCGCCCGATGGACGAGATCGACCGTCGCCGGATCCCCTACTACCGCCGCAACGTCGGCGTGGTCTTCCAGGACTTCAAGCTGCTGCCCAACCGCACGGTCTATGACAACGTCGCCTACGCGCTGTCGGCCACGGGCGCCACGCGCAAGGACATCCGCGCCAAGGTGCCCGACATACTGCGCCTCACGGGGCTGTCGACCAAGCTGCACAACTATCCCGACCAGCTCTCCGGTGGCGAGCAGCAGCGCGTGTCGGTCGCGCGCGCGTTCGTCAACCATCCGCCGCTGCTGCTGGCCGACGAGCCGACGGGCAACCTCGACCCGCACACCTCGCTGGGGATCATGCAGCTGCTGTACCGGATCTACCGCGCGGGCACGACCGTGCTCGTCGCCACGCACGACTCGCACATGGTCGACCGCATGCGCCGGCGCGTGATCGAGCTGGAGGGCGGCCGCATCATCCGCGACGAGGCCACCGGCCTGTACGCCCAGCGCGAGCAGAGCACGGAGGAGTTCGGCGACATGCTCGACAGCGCCTACCGCGATCTCGGCCGCTCCTGATGCGCTTCGGCTTCTTCCTGCGCGAGGCGGGCCGCTCGCTGCGTCGCAACGCGGTCCCGTCCTTCGCCGCGATGGCCTCGGTGCTCGTGACGATGCTCGTGCTCGGCGTCTTCATCCCGATCGTGCAGGCCACGACGGGCGCCGCCAACGAGGTGCGCGGCAAGGTCCTCGTCGACGTGTTCCTGACCACGAAGGCCACCGACGCCGACGTCGAGCGCGTGCGCCGGACGCTGACCGAGGACACGCGCCACGTCGGCAACGTGGAGTTCGTCTCCAAGAAGGACGCCTACGCCGAGGAGCGCAAGCGCAACCCAGAGGCCTACGAGCTGCTGGGATCCAACCCGCTGCCCGACACCTTCCGTGTCACCCCCGACAAGCCGGAGAACATCGGCGCGCTGCGCGACACGCTCGCGCCCGTGACCCCCAGCGGCGAGCGGACGGTGGCCGACCCGGCGATCGACGAGGTCAAGAACCGCCGCGATGAGACGACCAAGATCCTCTCCGCCACCCGGGTGGTGAAGCTCAGCATGGCGTTCCTCGCCATCCTGCTCGTGCTCGCGTCGGTGCTGCTGATCTCCAACACGCTCCGCCTCTCGCTCTTCGCGCGGCGCCGCGAGGTCGAGGTCATGAAGCTCGTCGGCGCGACGGATTGGTTCATCCGCTGGCCGTTCGTCATCGAGGGCATAATCGTCGGCGCCATGGGCGGCGTGATGGCGATCCTCCTGCTGCTCGTGGGCAAGGTCGCGTTCATCGACCCGCTCAAGCAGGACTTCTCGCTGATCGCGGCGCCCGAGACGATCAACTTCGGCCTGCTCATCGCAGTGCTGCTCGCCGCGAGCGTCGCCGTGTCGGCCGCGGGCTCGGGCCTGTCGCTGCGCCGCTTCCTGCGGGTCTGACCCGACGCCTCCCGCGGAGGCTTCTCTAGCGTCTGTGGCCGCGATGTCCCGCCGCCCGACCACGCCCACGCTCGTCCTCGCCGTGCTGGCGCCCTGCCTGCTCGTGCTCGGCATCTGGCTGGGGGCCCATCCGCGCTGGCTGCTCGACCCGGTGGCCGACGTGCTGGTCGGCAACGAGGACGCGCGCGTGGTGGCCGAGGCGCTGGACGAGATCGAGGACTCGTACTTCCGCGAGCTCGACCGCACGGACCTTGCGAACGCGGCGATCGCGGGCGCGGTGCGCACTCTCGACGACCGCTTCTCGGCGTACTTCACGCCGCGTGAGTACCGCGCCTTCCAGGACGCCACCAACAGCCGCTTCTCAGGCGTCGGCCTGGCGGTGCGCGGCGTGAAGCGCGGACTGCGCGTGGAGACCGTCTACGACGACTCCCCGGCCGACCGCGCCGGGATCCGGG
>JALZMG010000098.1 GCA_030858325.1 Actinomycetota bacterium
ACGGGTGGAAGGTGCACGGCAGTCGTCGCGTCGACCTCCCGCCCGTCGCCGGCGACGAGCGCGTCCCCCTGGCGTGTGACCAGCACCGGAGTGCCGGCGAGCAGGATGCGCCGGAACTCAGCCATGGTCGGAACCTATCTGCCCGTGTACCGGCGACCGGGTTCGAGCGAGGTTCTGTGTGGCGATCGCCGCCACATCTGCGCATGAATCCTCGTGAGAATCCGTCTACTACGGTCCGGCGGGTGACTGGGGGGTTGACGTTGAAGCAGCAGGTGGCGCGGCTTGCTGGGGCCGATACGTGGCACACGGCCGGCTTCACCGATCCTCCGGTCGCGCCGATCCGGATGTCCGACGGCCCTGCGGGCGTGCGCGGCACGTCGTGGTCCGGTGCTCGCTCCGCCTCGTTCCCGTGTGCCACCGCACTTGGCGCGACGTGGGACCTGCGACTCATCGAGCAGGTCGGGCGCGCCCTCGGGCGCGAGGCCCGGTCGAAGAGCGCAGATGTCGTCCTCGCCCCGTCCGTCAACCTCCACCGCACACCGATCAGCGGCCGCAACTTCGAGTTCCCGAGCGAGGACCCGGTGCTCGCCGCAGCATTCGCCGTGGCCTACGTGCGCGGCGTGCAGCACGAGGGCGTCGCCGCGTGCATCAAGCACTTCGTCGCCAACGAGACAGAGTTCGAGCGCATGACGATCTCCTCGGAAGTCGACGAGCGCACGCTGCGCGAGCTGTACTTCGTGCCGTTCGAGGCGGCCGTTCGCGACGCCGGCGTACGCGCCGTGATGAGCGCCTACAACAAGCTCAACGGCACGTACTGCGCCGACCACCGCTGGTTGCTGACGGAGGTGCTGCGCGACGAGTGGGGTTTCGACGGTGTCGTGATCAGCGACTGGTTCGGGTGCCACAGCACCGTCGAGGCGGTGCGCGCCGGACTCGACCTGGAGATGCCGGGCCCGCCCCGCCAGCGCGGCGCGGCGTTGCAGGCCGCGCTGGATGGCGGGGAGATCGACGCCCGCGAGCTGGCCCCTGCCGTCCAACGGCTGCTCGCGCTCGGCGCGTGGTGCCGGGCCGGTGAGCACGGGACCGACGAGGTCACAGCCGACGACGACGAGACGCGCGACGTGATCCGCCGCGCCGCCGCCCGCGGCATGGTGCTGTTGAAGAACGACGACGCCACGCTGCCGATCACGCCGACGGTGACGGCGACCGAGACCCGGCCGCGTCTCGCCCTGATCGGACCGTACGCCCGCTTCGGGCGCCTGCAGGGCGGGGGCAGCGCGCGGGTGACGCCCGATCACGGCGTCGGCCCGCTCGACGGGTTGCGCGCTCGAGGCCTGGACGTGACGTTCGAGCCCGGCGGTTCGATCGCCAAATACCTGCCGGCGATGCGCGGCGAGTTCTCCGTCGAGTTCGCCGACCCCGACGGCGGCACGGCGACCGTGCCGACCTCCCGACTCGCCTGGTACTGGGACGAGGCCCCCGCTCCGGGCGTCGCGCCCTCCGTCTTCTCCGCCCACATCACGGGGACGTTCACGCCCGAGCAGGGTGGTGACTGGGAGCTCGGCGTGCGCGTCGTCGGCACGGTCAGCGTGCGCCTCGACGATGAGGTCGTGCTGGAGCTGGCCGAGCCGCAGGGCGGCGGCGCGTTCTTCGGGCTCGGCAGCCAGGAGGTCCGGACGACCGTCGAGCTGGAAGCAGGACGCAGCTACACGCTGGACGTCGACTACCCGCAGGTCGAGGGCGCGATCGTGCGCGGCCTCGTGATCGGCGCCCAGAAGGCGCCGGCCGGCGACCACATCGAGCGGGCGGTCGCCGTTGCCGCGGCCGCCGACGTGGCGATCGTCGTCGTCGGCACGGACGACGACTGGGAGGCCGAGGGCGAGGACCGCTCGGCGCTCGACCTGCCAGGCGATCAGGACGAGCTGGTGGCCGCGGTGGCCGCTGCCAACACGCACACGATCGTCGTGCTCAACACGGGCTCACCGGTGACGATGCCGTGGCTGGCCGACGTGCCGGCCGTCGTGCAGATGTGGTTCCCCGGCCAGGCCATCGGCGAGGCACTGGCCGACGTGCTGTTCGGTGACGTCGAGCCGGGGGGCCGGCTGCCGATCACGTTCCCGGCCCGGCTGGAGGACACGCCGGCGTTCGCCAACTCTCCCGGGAGCGACGGCAAGGCCGTCTACGCCGAGGGTCTGCACATCGGGTACCGCTGGTACGACCGCGAGGAGATCGAGCCGCTGTTCCCGTTCGGGTTCGGCCTCGGCTACACGACGTTCTCGATCGAGCCGGTCACGCTGCAAGGCACGGCAACAGCTGGCGCGGCGGTGACCGTCGAGGTCACGAACACGGGCGACCGCGCGGGCAGCGAGGTCGTGCAGGTGTACGTCGCCCCACCCGCCGGCGACGCGGCACGGCCGGTTCGCCATCTCGCCGCGTTCCACCGCCTCGATCTGACGCCGGGCACGAGCGAGCGGGTGACGATCGAACTCGACGGGCGCACGTTCTCGTCGTGGCTGGACGGCGCATGGACCGTCCCGGAGGGCGCCTACCGCGTCTTCGTCGGCCGCTCGTCGCGCGACGTGCAACCCGTCGGCGACGTCCACGCCTGAACGGTCAGGTCAGAGGCGCCAGTCGATGGGGTCGAGGCCGGCGGCTTCGAGCGCGGCGTTCGTGCGGGAGAACGGGCGGGAGTCGAAGAAGCCGTTGTGTGCCGACAGCGGTGACGGGTGCGGCGCCTCGACGGTGATGTGGCGGGTCGTGTCGATCAACGCCTTCTTCTTCCGGGCATGGCTGCCCCAGAGGATGAACACGACCGGATGCTCCTTCGCCGAGACGGCGCCGATGACCTCGTCCGTGAACGTCTCCCAGCCGCGACCCTGGTGTGACGCGGCCTGGCCGGCACGCACGGTCAGCGTCGTGTTCAGCAGCAGCACGCCCTGCACGGCCCACGCCTCGAGGTTGCCGTGGTCGGGCGGCGCCACCCCGAGGTCGGCTTCGAGTTCCTTGTGCACGTTCACCAGCGACGGCGGCGGGCGGACGCCGTGGCGCACCGAGAAACACAGCCCGTGCGCCTGACCCGGCCCGTGGTACGGGTCCTGGCCGAGGATGACGACGCGCGTCTCGGCATACGGCGTCAGGTGCAACGCCGCGAACACCTCGCGGCGCGGCGGGTACACGGCGTGGC
>JALZMG010000124.1 GCA_030858325.1 Actinomycetota bacterium
CTGGTAGAGCAGCTCCAAGCGGTGCTCGACGCCGCCGATGCCGTTGGGGATCTTAGAGAAGTCGCCGAGTCCGAGCTCCTTCTGCTCCTTCATGCAGAACGGGCAGTGGTCGGTCGAGACGACGGCCAGCTCGTTCATCCGCAGGCCTTTCCAAAGGTCGCGATGGTGGTGCTCGTGCTTGGAGCGCACTGGCGTCGAGCAGACCCACTTCGCGCCTTCGAAGCCGGGCCTGGCCAGGTGGTCCTCGAGCGACAGGTAGAGGTACTGCGGACACGTCTCGGCGAACACGTTCTGGCCGCGGTGGCGGGCCTCGGCGACTTCCTCCAGCGCCTCCGAGGCCGACATGTGCACGATGTACAGCGGCACGTTGCCGGCCACCTTGGCCAGCTGGATGGCCCGGTTCGTGGCCTCTCCCTCGAGCGCGGCCGGCCGGGTCAGCGAATGGTACTTCGGGTCGGTCTCGCCGCGGGCGAGTGCCTGGCCGATGAGCACGTCGATGGCGATGCCGTTCTCGGCGTGCATCATGATCACGGCGCCGGACTCGCCGGCGTTCTGCATCGCCCGCAGGATCTGGCCGTCGTCGGCGAAGAACACGCCGGGATAGGCCATGAACAGCTTGAAGCTGGTGATCCCCTCGTTGTCGACGAGGTAGGTCATCGCCTTCAGCGACTCCTCGTCGACGCCGCCGACGATCTGGTGGAAGCCGTAGTCGATGGCGCAGTTCCCGTCGGCCTTGGCGTGCCATTCACCGAGGCCGTCGAGCACGCTCTCGCCGGCCTTCTGCACGGCGAAGTCGACGATCGTCGTCACGCCGCCCCACGCCGCGGCGATCGTGCCCGTCTCGAACGTGTCGGAGGCGTTCGTCCCTCCGAACGGCAGCTCCATGTGCGTGTGCACATCCACGCCGCCAGGTACGACGTACTTGCCCGTGGCGTCGATCGTGCGGTCGGCGGTGATGCCCAGCGCGTCGGCCTGGCCCGGCGCCAGCACGGCGGCGATCGTCTCGCCGTCGACCAGCACGTCGGCAGCGCTGCGCCCCGTCGCCGAGACGACGGTCCCTCCACTGATGATCGTTCTCATGCTTGCACCAGGTCGTCGTACGCGTCGGGGCGGCGGTCGCGGTAGAACGCCCAGCGGTCGCGGACGAGCTTGATCTTGTCGAGGTCGAGGTCGCGCACGATCAGCTCTGGCTTGTAGGCGTCGCCGACGTCGCCGACGAACTTGCCCTCGGGGTCGACGAAGTAGCTCTGGCCGTAGAAGTCGTTGTCGCCAATCTCCGCTTCGATGCCGACGCGGTTGATGGCCCCGACGTAGTACATGTTGGCGACCGCCGCCGCCGGCTGCTCGATGCGCCAGATGTACTCCGACAGGCCACGGTGCGTCGCCGACGGGTTGAACACGATCTCTGCGCCGTTCAGGCCGAGCGCCCGCCAGCCCTCCGGGAAGTGGCGGTCGTAGCAGATGTACACGCCGACCTTGCCGACGGCGGTGTTCCACACGGGGTACCCGCCGGTCCCCGGCCGGAAGTAGAACTTCTCCCAGAATCCCTTGACCTGCGGGATGTGCTGCTTGCGGTACTTGCCGAGGTACGTGCCGTCGGCGTCGATGACCGCGGCGGTGTTGTAGTACAGGCCGGGCTGGACGATCTCGTACATCGGCAGCACGAGCACGGTTCCCAGTTCCTTGGCCACCGACTGGAAGCGCTGCGTCGTCGGGCCGTCGGGGATGGGCTCGGTGTAGTCGTAGTACTGCGTCTCTTGCACCTGGCAGAAGTACGGCCCGTAGAAGAGTTCCTGGAAGCAGACGATCTGCGCGCCGTCGGCGGCGGCATCACGGGCCGCCTCCTCGTGCTTGTCGATCATCGCCTCTTTGTTGCCCGCCCAGTCGGTCTGCAACAGGGCGGCCCTCACGGTGTTGGGCATCGGATCCCCCCGGGTGTCGAGTGTCGTCGGCCGGTTCGTCGGCCGCGGCGCGATCGTAATGTCACCGCACCCTCTGGACAATGGGACATTTGTGACCGTACATTCCGTTCACGAACGGTTCACGGAATCAACGATGGTGAACGACATCGTCGCCGAGATCGCCGCTGGCGTGGAGACCGGTGGCGACGGGCGCAGCGCGCGGCGCATCGCCGCCGTGATCGGGCGGATGATCACCGCCGGCGACCTGACCGTCGGGGCGCGACTGCCGACGGTGCGTGAGCTGTCCTGCCGGCTCGGCGTGTCGCCGACGACCGTCAGCGAGGCGTGGCGCAGCCTGGCCGAGGTCGGCGCAATCGAGGCACGCGGGCGCCAGGGCACGTTCGTGCGCCCGCCGACGGGCCCCGGCGGACCGCGCCGCTACCGGCGGATCACGGAAGGTCCGGGCCACTTCGTGCTGGACCTGTCGTCGGGCACGCCGGACCCCGCAGTGCTGCCGGACCTCGGACCGATCGTCGCCAGGGTCGGCACGCAGACGCTGACGTCGAGCTACCTCGACCACCCGGTGCTGCCGGAGCTGGAGGATGAACTGGTTGCCGCATGGCCGTTTCCACCGGAGGCGCTGACCGTGGTCGACGGCGCGATGGACGGGCTCGATCGCGTCGCCCAGGTCGTGCTGCGCCTCGG
>JALZMG010000132.1 GCA_030858325.1 Actinomycetota bacterium
TCGAGGCGTTGCGTTCGTTCGCCACCGGCCACCGCACGCTGGCTTTCCTCGGCGCCAGTGGGGTCGGCAAATCGACGCTCGTCAACGCGCTGCTCGGCGCCGACGTGCAGGCGACGACGGCGGTCCGCTCCGGTGACCATCGGGGCCGGCACACGACGGTCGCCGCCGAGCTCCTGGCGTTGCCCGGCGAGGGCTGGCTGATCGACACCCCGGGCGTCCGGGCGATGAGTCTGTGGCTCTCGGGCGACGGCATCGAGCGGGCGTTCTCCGACGTGTTCGAACTGATGGAGCACTGTCGCTTCCGTGACTGCAAGCACGATCAGGAACCGGGGTGCGCCGTGCGGGCGGCGATCACCGACGGCACGCTCGACCCGGACCGCTTCGCCAGCATGGAGCGGCTCGTCGCCGAGGAGGCCGCACTGGAGGCCGAGCAGCGGGCCACACTGCGCGTCGCCGACCGCCGCCGTGGCGGTCGCCCGCCACCCGAACCCGACTGACGGAGCCGAACTGTCCTTCCGATCGGCCCGATCGCCCGAAGGGCGGGAGACCGCGCGAGCGCCAGCGAGCCGGGCTGCGATGGGGCGTGGGGGCGTGGGGGCGCACCCCCCACTGCGTCATGTCCGTTGCGAACGGACGGTTCGGGCTCGACCAGACTCGGGGCCGTGAGTGAGCTCGTCGAGCTGACAGCGCTCGAGCAGCGACGACTGATCGGGACGCGGGCGATCTCGGCCGGCGAACTGCTCGCCGCTCACCTCGCCCGCATCGAGGCCGTCAACCACGACGTCAACGCCGTCGTTGCGCTCGACGCCGACGTCGCTGTGCGGCGGGCGGCTGCCGTCGACGACGCGCTGGCCAGCGGTGACGAAGTGGGACCGCTGGCCGGACTGGTCACCGCACACAAGGACCTCACGGAGACAGCGGAGTTCCCGACGACGTACGGTTCGCCGCTGTTCTCCGGGTTCCGGCCACCGGCGGACAGCCTGGTCGTGGCGCGGATGAAGGCGGCCGGTGCGGTGGCCGTCGGCAAGACGAACACGCCGGAGTTCGGTGCCGGCTCGCACACGTTCAACCCGGTCTACGGCACCACGCGCAACCCGTACGACCTCGTCCGCTCGGCGGGCGGATCCAGTGGCGGGGCTGCCGCCGCGCTGGCTTGCGGCATGGTCGCCGTCGCCGACGGCAGCGACATGGGCGGCTCGCTGCGCAACCCCGCGGCGTGGAACAACGTCGTCGGATTCCGGACGACGCCGCGTGCCGTTCCAGCCGTTGGTCCGGGGAACCGCTGGTCGACGTTGGCCATGGAGGGGCCGATGGCGCTGCTGCTCGGCGTGCTCGGCGCCGCCGACGCCCGTGATCCGCTGCACCGCCCCGTCGAGCTGCCGGTGCAGCTGGAGCCTCCGGCCCGGCCACTGCGCGTGGCATGGTCCGCTGATCTCGGCGGCCTGCCGATCGAGCCGGGCCAGGTGGCCGTGCTCGAGCGGTTCCGAGGTGTCGTCGAGGCGGCCGGCTGGGACGTCGAGGAGGCCGAGCCCGATCTGCGCGGTGCCGACGAGTGCTTCCGCACGTTGCGGGCGTGGCAGATCGCCACTGGTCCCGCAGTGCTCGTCGCCCCCGTGACACAACTCGCGCCGTTCCCCGTCGAATGGGAGTACCCGACGAGCGTTGCCGGCCTGCCCATGAACTCATACATCGAGTGGATGTCGGCGTGCTGTCGCATCACGGTGCTCGGTACGCCGACGCTGTCGGTGCCGGCGGGTTTCGACGCAGCCGGTCTGCCGGTCGGGGCACAACTGATCGGGCGTCACGGCGGTGACGTCGAACTGCTCAGGGCGGCGGCCGTGTTGGAAGCGGCGACCGATCACCGGCACCGGCGGCCCCCGGTCGTCGAGGCGGCACCGTGAGCAGCGTCGTCGAACGGCTCGCCCGATACGCGTCACGCACGGCTGTCGTCGATCCGGGCGGGACGTGGACGTTCGACGACCTCGCCGACGCACGCGTGGCGCTGCTGTGCACGGCCGGCCACGACTTCGTCGCCGGCCTGCTGGCCTGCTGGATGGCCGGCGCGGTAGCGGTGCCACTGCACCCACCCCATCCCGACGCCGAACTGGTCTACGTCATCGACGACGCCGACGTCAGCGCGCTCGTCACGTCGGCTGCGCACCGTGCGGCGGGCGCACGTCTCGCCGCGGCCGCCAACTCCGAGCTCATCGTCATCGAGCCGACAGCCACGGGCGCGACAAGCGGCGTCGACACGGTTTCGGTGGACATGCATCGGCCGGCGCTGATGATCCACACCAGTGGCACGACCGGGCGGCCGAAGGGCGTCGTGCACACGCACGGCAGTGTTGCCGCACAGGTCGACGCGCTGCTCGAGGCCTGGGCGTGGTCGGCCGACGACCGCATCATGCTCGTGCTGCCGCTGAACCACATCCACGGCCTCGTCAACGTGACGCTGTGCGCGCTCGCCGCCGGAGCGTGCTGCGAGGCGCCCGGCGGGTTCGACGCCACGCACGTGTGGCAGCGCATGGCCAGCGGCGAGCTGACACTGTTCATGGCCGTGCCGACGATCTACATGCGGCTCATCGCGGCGTGGGAGCAGGTTGAGGCGCCGACGCAATCGCCGTGGTCCGCGGGCGCAGGAACAGCCCGGTTGATGGTCTCCGGATCGGCGGCGCTGCCCGTGTCCACGCTGGACCGCTGGCGGGAGATCACCGGCCAGGTACTGCTGGAGCGGTACGGGATGACCGAACTGGGGATGGTCCTGTCGAACACGTTGGCGCGGCGCGTGCCCGGTCACGTCGGCGCGCCGCTGCCCGGCGTCGAGGTGCGGGTTGTCGATGACGCCGGCCGCGTCGTCGACGACGGCCAGCCGGGCGAACTGCGCGTGCGGGGTCCGAACGTGTTCGCCCAGTACTGGCGCCGACCGGAGGCGACGGCGGAGGCGTTCGTCGACGGATGGTTCCGCACCGGCGACGTCGCTGTCCTGGAACCGGGCGGCTACCGGCTGCTCGGTCGTTCGTCGGTCGACATCATCAAGACCGGTGGGGAAAAGGTGTCGGCCCTGGAGATCGAAGAGATCCTGCGGACCCACGATGCGGTCGCCGACTGCGCCGTCGTCGGCGTCGCCGATGCCGAGTGGGGCGAGCGCGTGTGCGCGGCGGTCATCCTGCTGCCCGACGCTGCCGAGACGGCCGGGTCGTTGCGGGCGTGGGG
>JALZMG010000133.1 GCA_030858325.1 Actinomycetota bacterium
GCGGTGGAGATGGCGGCGGCGGACGCGGCGGGCGAGCGCCGGTGCCGCCACCACCGCAGCAGCGACGAGCGCGAGTACGACGAGCCAGGGGAACCCGCGGTCATCGGGGTCGGCGGCGGCGACGGGAGTGGCGACCGCGTCCTGGTTGGCGTCGGGGATGCCGCCGGCGTCCTCCAGTGGCAAGGGGCGTTGCGGCGCCTCGGCGGGAGATGGTGCGGCGGCTCCGCCGGCGGCCGGATCGACGGGCACGTCGTCCTGTGCCGGCGCGACACCAGTGTAGGCCTCGTCGCCCGGAGCGCCGCGCCCCGGTGTCGGTTCGAACGCCACCCACCCGTACCCGTCGAACCATACCTCCGGCCAGGCGTGGGCGTTCTTGCCGAGCACGGAGTACGTGCCGTCGGCGGTGACCAGACCGGGCGTGAACCCCACGGCCACCCTGGCCGGAATGCCGAGGGAGCGGGCCATCGCCGCGAACGTGCCGGCGAACTGCTCGCAGTAACCGACGCGCTGACGCAGGAACCCCTCGATCGCGGAGGTGCTGTGACCGGCCGGGATCTCCGTGCTGTAGGTGAACGTGGAGCGGAACCAGTCCTGCAACGCACGTGAGGCGTCGTAGGACGTGGTCGCACCGGCCGTGACCTGCTGTGCCGTGGCCGTGACGCTGGACGGGAACCCCTCGGGCAGCTCGAGGTACACGGCACCGGGCGGCCCGCTGGAGGAGGCCGCACGCAGCGCATCGGGCGAGAACTGTGGCATCGCCGACACGATCTCGTAGCGGTCGCCGGACTCCAGTGCCCGGTCGGTGCGCACGAGCGTCGACGTGTCGTCGTTGAAGCGCAGGCCCTCCCCGGCGGCTTGGACGGGGTCGGGGGCGGCCGGCACGAGTCGTCCGCCGAGCCCGGTGACGACGAACGACTGGCGGTTCTCGATCGCACCGGGTGACCCGGCGGTGAGCTGGCCGTCGGCGTCGTCCACCGATTGCTCGCCGATGTCCCACGTGTTGCCGTCGAAGACCGGCAAGGCGCTCACTCGCCAGTACGAGGCGGAGCTCGCCTGCACCGTGAACAGCTCGACGGGGGCCTGGTTGACGAGGCGGGCGCGGATGTCCACGAGCGGGTTGAGGACCTCCGTGACGCCGCCACCTCCACCGACGCGCGTCTCGAACCACGGCTCCTCCTCGGCACCGGGAAGCCGCGGTCCGATGGCCCACGCGCCGAGCACGACGATCGTCCCGGCCAGCACAGCCGCCGACGTGGTCGTCGCCAGGGGGTGGTGGGCGCGCCCGAGGATCGTCCTCGGCGTCCGGGAGAAACGTGCCCGCAGGAGCGCCACGGCGAGAAATCCGGCGGCCACCAGCGCGAGTGTCAACGCGACACGGTGGCGGTCGGCGCCGAGCGCGGCGACGAAGACGAAGAGCACGACTCCCGGTACGAGGGCCTCGCCGCGCCCTCGGGCGTGGAAGGCCAGGGTGTCGCCGAGTAGCACGACGGCGGCGGTACCGAGCGCGGCCAGCAGCGACCATCCTCCGAGGTAGGCAACGGGCGCGACGGCCTCCGCGAACTGGTCACCGACCAGGTCGAGGTCGGCCCAGGCGACGTTCCACGTGGTGCGCGTCGGGAAGACGAAGCCGAACGTCTCGGGGTAACTCACCCAGGCCACGATCCATGCCAGCGCCAGCGTCGTCAGCACAAACGACGCCGGGCCGGGGAGGCGCAGCGTGCGCGCGGCCAGGGACACGCCGTGGCCGACGACGGCGACGGCGGCGACATCGCCCACGAAGGTCCAGTCGCCGAACACACGGGCGAAGCCCAGGGCGGCGACGAACGAGTACACGGTCAGCCCGAGCGCCGCGGCGATGTCGAGCGAGCGACGATCATCAGCCTCCCGGACGCTGCTCACGATGCCCTCCCGACAGGGTCGAGCCGGCGGGGGGAACGGCGGCCGGCGCCGGCGAGATCGGCCCACCCGTCGAGGAACGACTGCTCGGACCGGGCGTCGACGGCGAGGAGTGGCGGTCGCGCCGGCAGCGCGGAGCTGAACACGCCGACGGACGTCAGTGCCGGGTCGTGGATCCGCTCCAGCGACCGCCATGGAGCCGAGGCGACGTCGGCCGTGACGACGACGACGAGACCGAGTCCCTCGCCGGGATCGCGTTCGACGGGCACCGTCGGAGCTCGGCTCTGCACGACGCGCGCCAGCAGGTGCAGTGTCTGCGCGGCGACGTCGGGCCCGCGCAGGTCGGCGCCCTCGGTCGTCACGAACCGTGTCGTCAGCCCGGCGCGGTCGGCACTGTGCACGATGCTCGCAGCGGCGGTGACGGAGCGTTCGAACGCGTCGTCATGGTCGCCGGTGCCCGCCCTGCCACGCGCGGTTGCGGTCACGGGTGAACCGTGGACGTCGAGCACGACGAGGCAGCGGCGCAGTCCTTCGACGCTGCACTGGCGCACCTTCAGATCCTCGGAGCGGGCCGATGCCCGCCAGTGGATCGAACGCGGTTCGTCGCCGTCGACGTAGTTCCGCAAGCTGTGGAAGTCGCCCGGCCCGAGGCGCTGGGCCAACGCCAAGAGGTGGCGGCCGAGCACACCCTGGCCGAGGTCGGGCATCGCCAGGAGGTGCGCGCGGGGGGAGACGAGCACCTCCTCCTGTCCGGCGACGACGGTGGCATAGCGGGCCAGCCCGAGCACGTCCTGGCGGATCGCCTGCAGCGGGCCGATGAGCAGCACGCCGCGGCGCTCGGTTGGGATGCGATACCCGGCGCTGACCTCCCTGGCCCTGGCGATCGGCGAGACTGCCATTCGTGCCGTGCGCTCCGTGCCGACCGGCTCGACGAGTTCGAACGATGGTGAGCCGAAGGCGCCGGTCTGCTCGACGACGACTTCGACCCTGCCGACATCCCCGGCGGCGAGCACGGACGGACGGATCCAGCGATGCACCTGCACGCTCGGTCGGCGGACGGCGACGGCCAGCCAGGCGGCGACGGCGGCGACACCCATGGCCGCGGCGATGACGTACAGCTCGACGATCCCGAACGCCCTGCCGACGACGGCGGCCAGCACGGCGGAGACCATCACGGTCCACCCTTGGCGGGTCGGCTTGGCACGCATGGTCGGCCGGCGATCTAGCGCGTCGTCGGAACGGGCACCTCGGCGAGCAGCTCGCCGATGGCGTCGTCCGGGTCGAGTCGTCCACCACGGTCCGTGCGCAGCATCAGGCGGTGACTGAGCGCCGGCACGGCGACGGCCTTGACGTCGTCGGGCGTGGCGTAGTTGCGACCGCGAGCGGCGGCATAGGCCCTGGTCGCGGCGGCGAGCTGCAACGTCGCGCGGGGCGACAGACCGAGCTCGATGGCGGGATGCCGGCGGCTGGCCTCGGCCAGGTCGACGAGGTAGGACTTCAGCGCGTTGGCGACGTAGACCGTGCGCACGGCTTCGATCATCGTCATCACCTCCGGCGTGGTGACGACGGGGCCGATCTGGGGCAGCGACTCGGCGGCGCCGCGGCCGTCGAGGATCGACAACTCGGCGGCCCGGCCCGGATAGCCGAGGGAGATCCGCAGCAGGAACCGGTCGAGCTGGCTCTCGGGGAGCTTGTACGTGCCTTCCTGGTCGACGGGGTTCTGGGTGGCAATGACCATAAACGGCGGGGCCAGCGGGCGCGTCTCGCCGTCCACGGTGATCTGGCGTTCCTCCATCGACTCGAGCAGTGCCGACTGCGTCTTCGGTGAGGCCCGGTTGATCTCGTCGGCGAGGACGATGTTGGCGAAGAGGGGACCCGGCTGGAACGAGAACTGCTCGTTCGAGCGCTTGTAGATGCTGACGCCGACGAGGTCCGTCGGCAGCAGGTCGGGCGTGAACTGAACACGCTTCCACGTGCAGTCGATCGACGCGGCGAGGGCCTTGGCGAGGCTCGTCTTCCCGACGCCGGGGACGTCTTCGATCAGCAGGTGGCCCTCGGCGAGCAGGCAGGTCACGGCCAGTTCGATCGCCTCGCGCTTGCCGTGGACGACGCGCGCCATGTTTGACGAGATCGCCTCGAACAGGGTCGCGAACCGCGAGTTGGCGACCTCTAACGGTCGCGGCGCGATGGTCTCCTCGTCGGTGCGACTGGGCGAAACGGTCACGCCGGCAGGCTAGACGTCGCGATCGCCGCCGCGACCCCGGCCCCGGGCGGCGGGGTACGGTCGCTCCCAGTGCCCACCTACCTCGCCATCGACATCGGCAACGACCGTCTGGCCGCCGGAGTCGTCGACGAGGCGGGTGACGTCGTCGTTCGCGACCGCGTGGCGACACCTCCGCGCGACGTCTGGCCGGCGCTGCACCGCCTGGTGCGGCGCGTCGTCGCCGCCCGCCCGGACGACGCCGAACCGATGGCCGGCTGCGGCGTCAGCTGCGAGGGCCCGCTGGACCGCACGGCCGGGACGGTCAGCCCACTGCACCTGCCCGTGTGGCAGCGGTTCGCGCTCGGCGAGCGCGTCGGCGACCTGACTGGCCTGCCGACCGTCATCGACACGACGGCCCACGCGCGTGTGCTCGCCGAGCGCTGGATCGGCGTGGCCAAAGACGTCGACGACGTGATGGTCGTCCTCCTCTCCAATGCCGTCGACGCCGGCGTCGTCTGCAACGGCCGGCTGCTGCGCGGGCG
>JALZMG010000166.1 GCA_030858325.1 Actinomycetota bacterium
GAGAAGGAGTCGATCGGGCTGTTCATCTCGGCGCACCCGCTCAAGCAGGTGCGCGAGGCGCTGCGCGCCCGCACCGACTGCCCGCTGGCCGACCTGCGCGAGCGCAAGGACAAGGACTGGGTGACGGCCGGCGGGATCATCACCGCCGCCAAGAAGATCCGCACCCGCAACGGCGACCCGATGATGTTCGCCACGCTCGACGACCTCGAGGGCTGCGTGGAGATCCTCGTCTTCGGCAAGGCGCTGGCCGAGTACGAGGGGGCGCTGGGCGTGGACTGCGTTGTGCTCGTGCGCGGGCGCGTGGACCACAAGGACGCCGACAAGACGTGCCTCGTCGTGCAGACCGCCGAGCCGTTCGACCCGCCGCCCGAGGAGGTGCAGCGCGCGCGGGAGAACGCGGCCAAGCGCCAGGTTGGGCCGCTGCCGCTGCACCTGCGCCTGAACGCGGCCGCGCTGCCCGCATCGGTCATCGACGACCTCAAGCACCTGCTCGGCAACTTCCCCGGGGAGTCCGAAGTCGTCCTCGAGGTGCACATGAGCGCGGGCGACCCGCGCACCTTGCGCCTCGGGCCGTCGTACAAGGTCGCCCCGACGCCGACGCTGCGCTCCGAGCTCGAGAGCGTCCTCGGCCCGTCCGCGCTGACCGCCTGAGCCGAGCGGTGTGCGGCGGGGCGCGTGCTTCACGGACGCGCGGCGCCTTCACAACGACGAGGGGCGGCCCGTAGGCCGCCCCTGAGCGTCGTGATGGTGGTGTGTCTAGCGGCCGGCGCGCACGTTGCGCGTGACCGTGGGGGCCCGTGCGAGGACCCTGTTGCCGGCGAACCGGGTGAGGACCCTCAGCCGGCCGCTGCCCAGCCGCCCGCGGTTGCGGAAGGTGACCCGCGACCGGAACGTGCACGTCCTGCTGAGCTGCACCCGGCGGTTGGACACGGTCTTGCGACCGCGCTTGATCTGCACGGACACGATGCCGTCGCAACCCAGCGCCCGCCGCACGTTCGGACGCAACAGCAGCGTTCCGCTCGTGGTGAAGCGGTAGGGGTTGGTGCGGTCACGCGTCGGACGGACGCTGACGCGCAGCCCGCGCGGCGTGATGCGACCGACGCGGACGTTGCGAAGCGCCGTGCCGGCCTGCCCGAGCGTGTCGATCGCCTGGGCGATCAACGTGTTTGCCCCGACGTCGTCGCTGTCGGGCTGGTAGTTGATGACGTACGGCGCGGTGTTGTCGCTGCCCACCACGACGCCGTCGTCGATCAGGACCACTCCGGCCACGCCCTTGTCATCGGTGGCCGTGAGGGTCACGGCCGTCGGGACGGTGCCCGAGATGATCTCGTTGGGCCCCGGCGTCACGAAGTTCACCACCGGCGCCTTGTCGTCGTTGGCGTTGCCGACGTCGGCGCGCTGGACGTTCTCGCAGGTGTCCGAGACGAGGTCCAGCGTGTCGACGACGGCCGTGTCGTTGCCGTCCCCACAGAACACCGTGTCGGCGAAGCCGTCACGCGCCTGCAGGGTGTCGTTGCCGCCACCCGAGGACAGCAGGTCGTTGCCCGCCCCGCCGGTCAGCACGTCATCGCCGCTGTCGGACGAGATGATGTTGTTGCCGGCGCTGCCGGTCAGGACCTGAGGAGCGCTCGAGAAGGCCGAGAGGTTCTCGATGTCGCCGCCGTAGTTGTCACCCTCGCCGGCGATGCCGTCGTTGGCCACGCCGTCGAGCGAGACGTTGTGCGAGGAGAAGTTCGGCCCGTCGTCGCTCACGAAGGCCCCGTCGATGCCGCTGCCGCCGCTCAGGACGTCCGAGCCGTCGGCGACGCCGTTCTGCGTCGGACCGGCGTCCAGGTTGTCGTCGCCGGCACCCCCGTCGAGGACGTCGAAGCCGATGCCACCGTCCAGGAAGTCGTCGCCGGTGCCGCCGGCGAGGCCGTCGTTGCCCTCGCCACCGTCCAGGAAGTCGTCGACCGTCCCGCCGCGCAACGCGTCGTTGCCCTCGCCGCCGAACTGTTCTGTCCGACGTGTCACGTTGGTCAACGTGGTGGAGTCGTCGCGATCGCCCAGGATGATTCGGATGGTCGCGTCCGAGGCCAGGCTGCAGACGACGTCGCCGTTGCCGTTGGCGTCGCAGGCCGGGTTGACGTTGGTGAGGCCGTCGTCGTCGTCGAAGATGACGTCGTTGCCGGTCTGCGTGATCCGCAGGTTGTTGACCTCGCCCGGATCGGCGAAGAAGTTCGGGTTCGTCGCGTCGCCGCTGATCGTCGCGGCCATCGCCGCCGGCGTGACGCCCGCAACGAGCGCCGCCGTTCCCGCCAGAGCAAGCAGGCAGACCCGGCCACGCCGGATCTTCCGTGAAGTGAAGCCCATGAAATCCCCCTACTTGTGAGAAGTGACCGCCCGAGGCCACGCCGAGGACGTACGTCCCGACCGCGGTACTGTACCCGGAGACCACGTCGCGCAGGCAACGCCTCGTGCACGGGCTCGATCAGTCGCCGCAAATACGCTTGGAAGCGTTTTAGGCGCGTGCGCGCTCATGCAGGCCGCGCTCGCGCAGCGCTCGCGTGCGGCCGATGTCAGCGGCGGTCGGCCCCGAGCGGTCCGGGCCGGGGGTCTCCAGCACGCACGGCAGATCCTGAAAGCGCGGCTCGCTGAGAAAGACCGCGCAACCGTCGTCGCCCAGCTCGCCCTCGCCGACGTTCGCGTGACGGTCGCGGTTGGAGCCCAGCGGCATGGCCGAGTCGTTGAGGTGAAGCGAGCCCACGCGCTCGATCCCCACGAGCTGCGCGCAGTCGTCCAGCCCCGCGGTCAGCCCCGCGGCGGTGCGGATGTCAAAGCCGGAGGCCAGCAGGTGGCAGGAGTCCAGGCACACGCCAAGGCGATCGTCGCCGCCCGCGGCC
>JALZMG010000172.1 GCA_030858325.1 Actinomycetota bacterium
CGGGAGGACGGTCACGTCTCGCTGCGCTGCTGGCTGCAGGCGATCACGGACCGTCCGGCCAGCGAGTCGCTGCACCAGGTGCGTAGCGCCAAGCTCGTCCGCCACGTGCCGGCGTGCGGCGATGAGCTGCGGGCCGGGCGGCTGGGCATTGCCCAGCTGCGTGAGCTGGCCCGGGTGCGGGCCAACCCCCGTTGCGGCGAGCAGGTCGACGGCGTCATCGACACGTTGCTCGACGAAGCGCGAACTCAGCCGCTGGTCAACTTCGTGCGCACGGTGCGGGCGTGGGAGGCGCTCGTCGACGCCGACGGCGCCCACCGGGATCACGAGTCTGCGCACCGCGGGCGACGAGTGAGCATGGGGATGGTCGGCGACACCGGCTCTCTCAACGGTTCCTTCGGCGCCGAGCAGTCGGCGGAGATGATCGAGATCCTGGATCGCTTTGCGGCCACAGAGTTCGACGCCGAGTGGGCCGAGCTGCGGGCAAGGATCGGCGACGACGCCTCCCCGTCGATGCTCGAGCGCACCGAGTCGCAACGCCGCGCCGACGCCCTGGCCACCATCTTCCGCCGTGCCGCGTCCGCCGATGCGCGCAACGTGGACCCCGAGCCGATCGTCAACATCATCATCCCGCAGGACGTGTTCGAGGAGCAGCTGGCGGCGATGGTCGAGCATCGGTCACCGTCGTTCGACGGGACGTCACTGCGGATGCGCATGTGCATGACCGCCAACGCTGTGCCGATCGACCCGGCCACCGCCGTCGCCGCGGCGCTCGTCGGGCATGTGCGCCGGGTCGTCGTCGATGCCAAAGGTGTGATCATCAACTTCGGGCGGCGGGCCAGGGTGTTCACCGGAGCGGCCAGGGAGGCGGCGTTGCTGCAGGCCGTTCTCGACTCCAGTGGCCGATGTCTGTGGCCCGGTTGCGGGCGGCACCGATGCCAGATCGACCACACCGACGAGTGGGGCCACGGCGGGTTCACCGACCTCGCCAACAGTGGACCGCTGTGCTCGCGCCACAACCGGTTCAAGTCGCACGGCTTCCGCTGCTGGCGCGACCCCCACGGCGTCTGGCACACGTTCCGTCCCGACGGCACCGAGATCTCGCGTGCCGCCTGAGGCCGACGTCTCGCGCGTGTCGTCACACGGCGGCGGCGAACAGTTCGAACTCGCCGGGCACGCCCTTCAGTTCGGTCACGCCGCGCTCCATGAAGACGAGGCCGGAGCCGGCGACGAGGTCGCGCACGACGCGCGAGACGCGGACCTCGCCTGCCGCGGCCTCGGACATGATGCGGGCAGCGATGTTGACGGCGATGCCACCGACGTCGAGCCGCCGCCGCTCCACCTCGCCGACGTGCACGCCGGCGCGCACCTGCAGGCCGATCGCACCGAGCTCGTCGCGGATTGCCGCCGCCGCGCGGATCGCCCGCGCGGTGCCGTCGAACAACGCCAGCACGCCGTCGCCCGTGGTGTTGATCTTGCGCCCACCGTGCGCGGCGATGGTCCGCTCGACGATGTCGTCGTGATCGTCGAGCAACTGCCGCCAGCGGCTGTCGCCGAGCCCGGCGGCGAGCGGCGTGGAGCCGACGAGATCGGTGAACATGATCGTCGCCAGCACGCGCTCGGCCTCGACCGGTCGCCGGACACCGCGCAGGAACTGCTCGACCGTGCCGAGCAGCTCGTCGACATCGCCCTGGAAGAACAGGTCCTCGTCGCCGTCCAGCTCGACCAGCTCGGCACCTGGGATGTGCGCGGCCAGGTAGCGGCCATGGTCGACGCGGATCCACTGGTCGTCGCGACGGTGCACGACCAACGTCGGCGCCTGGATCGACGCCAGCACGGAACGCACGTCGACGTCGAACATCATCCGCCGCATCACCGCGGCCACGCCAGGACTGACCGATTGGCGCTGGTAGCGCAGCCACCAGTCGAAGAACTGGCGGGTCCCGTCGACTCCCGACAGCACGGCCGCCGCCTCCGGATCGGTGTAGGCCGTGGCGAGGATGCGGTCACGGAGTTGCGGCGGGAAGCCGGCCGGGTAGTCGGGCGCCCGCGACAAGCGCCCGTAGGCGTTGACGAGGACGATCCGATCGACTCGTTCCGGGTGCGTCGCGGCGAACGGCAGGACCATCGCCGCCCCCGCCCCGACGCCCATCAGATCGACGTGCGGCGCGCCGACGTCGTCGATGACGGCCCGCACGTCGTCCATCCAGTGCTCGAGGTCCGGCAGGCGGTCGGCGGGGACCGGATCGGACAGACCCGTGCCGCGCTTGTCGAAGGAGATCAGCGTGCTGAACGAGCCCAGGCGGCGCAGCGCGCCGGCGTAGGGCGGCCACTCCCAGCGGGTGTCGAGATGTCCGAACCAATCGGCGACGAGGACCAGCGGCGGCCCCGATCCGTCGCGCTGGTAGGCGACGTACGCGTCACCGCTCCTGGCGTAGCGCGTGGCCGGGTTCTGCGCCACGGAGGTCATCACCGGCAAGTGTTCCAGGCCAGGTCAAATGGCGCACACCCGCATCTCGCGATCGCTAGCATCTCGCCCAACCGAGGGAGGTGTGCCATGCCCCACAAGGCGATGGTCATGATGAGCGCGGCGAACGCGGTGAGCGACGACCCGTCGTACCTCGCCGCGCGCAGCGAAGCGCTGGACGCGGCGACGACGATGGCGGCGCTGGCCGACGCGCTGGAGTTGCACGAAGGAGCCCGCAATGCGGCAGCGGCCGTCGACGGCTTCTTGCCGCCGGCGATCGTGCAGACGATCGTCGCCGCCTACCGCGGCGCGGCGGCGACCGGCGTCGACAGTGTGTCGGCGTCGTGGTTCGAGGCCGGCGGGTTCCGGGCGGCCGTCGGCCAAGCCTCCGGT
>JALZMG010000193.1 GCA_030858325.1 Actinomycetota bacterium
CGGTCCACGCCGTGACCGCCGTGTCGCCGTCGTTGGCCGGCGCAGAGCGCGACGACTGTGCCGCGCTGGCCAGCGAGTGGGGACTGCGGTGGACGCCCGTCGAGACCGACGAGATGGCGCGCGCGGCGTACCGGGTGAACGATCTCGACCGCTGCTATCACTGCAAGGCAGAGCTGATGGATGTCGTCGCGCCGATCGCCGCGGCCGAGGGGGCCACGGTCGTGCTCGGCGTCAACGTCGACGACCTCGGCGACCACCGCCCCGGCCAGCTGGCGGCCGCGGAGGCGGGGGCCGTGTTCCCGCTCGTCGCCGCCGGGTTCACCAAGGCCGACGTGCGGACGGCGTCACGGTCGCTCGGGCTGCGGACGTGGGACAAGCCGGCGGCCGCCTGCCTGGCCAGCCGTGTCCCCTATGGGACGGAGGTGACGGTGAACGTGCTCTCGCGCGTCGAACGAGCGGAAGCGGCGCTGCGCGCGCTCAGGTTCACGCAGCTGCGCGTGCGCCACTACGGCGACACGGCGCGCATCGAAGTGCCGGTCGAAGAGCTGGCGCAGGTCGTCGACCGCCGGCTCGAGGTCGTCGCCGGCGTGCGCGCCGCCGGCTACCGCTACGTCACGCTTGACCTGGAGGGGTTCCGCTCGGGCAATCTGAACGGCGGTGCGTAGGGTCGGCGCCATGAAGCTGGCGATGAACCTCAACTATTCTGGCAACTTCCACGCCGACGTGACGCAGGTGCAGGAGTTGGAGCGGGCCGGCCTCGACCTCGTCTGGATTCCCGAGGCGTATTCGTTCGATGCGATCAGCCAGGTCGGCTACCTGGCCGCCAAGACCGAGCGCATCGAGATCGGCACCGGCATCATCAACGTCTTCTCGCGTACGGCGACGGCCGTCGCGCAGACCGGCGCCGGGTGCGACTTCGTCAGCGACGGGCGCTTCGTGCTCGGGCTCGGCGCCTCCGGTCCGCAGGTCATCGAGGGCTTCCACGGCGTGCCCTACGAGCACCCGATGGTGCGCATCCGCGAGTACATCGACGTGTGCCGCATGACGTGGCGGCGGGAGAAGGTCGTCTACGACGGGGACACGGTGCAGATCCCTTTGCCGGCCGGTCAGGGCACCGGCCTTGGCAAGCCGCTGAAGCTGATCAATCACATGCAGCGCCCGGACATCCCCATCTTCTGGGCCAGCCTGATGGGCAAGAGCGTGACGGCGACGGCCCGCCACGCCGACGGCTGGTTACCGATCTTCTTCGTTCCTGAGACGTTCCGGTCGGTGTGGGGCGACGAGCTGGAAGCCGGGCTGGCCGAGCGTGATCCGGTGCTCGGTCCGCTGTCGATCGGCACTGGCGGCCTGTTGGCGATCGGCGAGGAGTACGCAGGCGACGGGGCCGACCGCGTGCTCGACATGGCCAGGCCGCACACGGCCCTGTACGTCGGCGGGATGGGCGCCCGCGACAAGAACTTCTACAACACGATCGTCAAGAAGTACGGCTACGTCGACGAGGCGACGCAGATCCAGGATCTCTACCTCGACGGGCACAAGGACGAGGCCGCCGCCGCCGTGCCCCGCCAGCTGCTGGCGACGACGAACCTGGTCGGTCCCGCCGGCCACGTCGCCGAGCGCCTCGCTGCGTATCAGGAGGCGGGCGTCACCCACCTGTCGGTCAACCCCGTCGGTCCCGACCCCGTCAAAACGATCGAGACCCTCCGCGCGATGATCGACTGACCGTTCCCACATCCTCGGATGGTCGAGGCTCGGCGACTCAGACAAGACCGCGGAGCCACCAGAGGGACAGGGCCCAGGCGGCGGCGAGCACGGTCAGCGCGCCTGCGGCCCACTTCCACGTCTGCTCGGAGACGACTTCGATCTCCTCGCCGAGCGTGTCGCCGAGGCTGTCGCGGATGCGCTCGTAGGCGTCGGACAGCTCCGACTCCGTCGCTGCCTCATAGGCCGCCCCACCGGTGACATCGGCGACGTCGGCCAACGGTTCGGGCTGCACGGCGACGGAGACGATGTCACCCGACAGCGGATCGGTGATCGTCCCGGTCGGCGTGCCGAAGGCGATCGTGAACACGGGAATGCCGGCGTTGGCGGCGACCTCGGCGCCGTCGGCCGTCTCCATGCCGACGGTCGTCTCGCCGTCGCTGAGCAACACGATGGCGCCCGGCGCCAGCTCGTCGTCCTCCGCGCCGTCGGTTTCGCCGTCGCCCTCATCGGCGCCGTCACCGTCACCGTCTTCGTCGGCGGTGTCGTCAGCAAGACTCTCCAGCACGTCGACGCCGGTGTCCAGTGCGTCGCCGATCGCCGTCGACTCGGCCAGTTCCAAGCCCTCCACGCCGCGCTCCAGCGCGTTGCGGTCCAGCGTCGGCGGCACCTCGACGGCGACGCGACCGCTGAAGGAGACGAGCCCGATCTCGATCGACGGATCGACCTGGTCGACGAAGTCGCGCGCCGCCTGCTTCGCCGCCTCCAGCCGGTCCGGCTCGACATCGGTCGCCATCATCGACAGCGACACGTCGAACAGGACCAGGATGCGCCCCTCGCTCTCGGTCCGTTCGGTCGTCCGCTCGACGGGCCTGGCGATAGCGACGACCGCGAGACCGAGCCCGGCCAGTTGCAAGGCGGCGACGACGTGGCGGCGCCACGCCGGCCTGGACGGGGCGACGCGGTCGAGCAGGTCGACCTGCGTGAAGCGCACCGTCGCCCTGCGCCGCCACCGCAGCGCGGCGACGTAACCGGCGCCGAGCATGGCGACGACGAGCAGCAGCCACAGCCGTCCGCCGTCCAGGAACTCGATGGTCATCGGCGCAGGACCTGCGCGTTGACGGCCTGCATCCGCCGCCGCCGGACGTGCCCGACGATCGTGCCCAGCCAGTCGCCGTCTGTGGCGAGATCGATGGAGTCGGCCCCGGCCCGGCGGATGGCGTACTCCCGCGCCATGGTCTCCTGCGCGGCGGCCTCGGCGAAACGGCGCTGGACGTCGGCCGTGACGCGCACCTCACGGTGCCGCCCGGTCGCCGGATCGACGACCTCGATCAGCCCGACCGGTGGCAGGTCGCGCTCGCGCGGGTCGTGAACGGTGATCGCCAGCAGGTCGTGGCGCATGCCGAGGCGCACCAACGGGTCGGCCCAGTCGGTGCCGGCGAAGTCGGCGATCACGGCGACGAACCCGCGCCGCTTGCTGATCGCGGCGACGCGGTCGATGGCCGCGCCGAGGTCGGAGCGGCCGAGCCCCTCCGTCGGTGGCGCCGCGGCGATCGACGCCAGCACGGCGCGCACCTGGTCGCGCCCGAACCGCGGTGGCATCAGCTTCACGTGCGGCCCGGCG
>JALZMG010000205.1 GCA_030858325.1 Actinomycetota bacterium
CATGGCGGGCGAGGAAGCCCAGCGAGCCGCCGACGATCTGGTCGTCGTGCGAGGCGGCGGCGACGTACCCGCCGCCGTGGCTGATCGCCCGCAGCAGCTCGACGCCGACGATCGGCGTGATCGACCCCCACACCTGGTTGAACAACGTGACGAGACGGCGCAGCTCGTCCGGCGTCGACAGCACCCCGATGTCGACATCGGCGTCCTGGCCGGCAGTCATCTCCCCATCCTGGCCCGCCGGCGTCATCGCGCCGGCACACCGGTCGGACGGCCTGCCGGCACGTCGTCGGACGGGATGGTCGCCCAGCGGTACACGCGGCGCACGGCCAGGGCCTGGCGCAGCTGCGGGCCGACGTCCTCGGCAAACTCGCGACGGTAGGACCCGTCCGTCGTCAGCTGCACCGTGAAGTACATGCCGGTGAAGGCGCCGAGGAAGGCGGCGACGCGCAGGTGCGGGTCGCTGAGCACGAGCTGGCGCCCACCGACGTCGAAGCGGGCCAGCACATGCACCTGGTCGAGCGTCGTCCAGCCGGCGACCGTCGTCTCGGGGATGGCCAGCACGCCGAAGAGGACGAAGAACCCGGCGAGGGCCAGCGCCACGAGAGTGATCTGGATGGCCTGGGAGAAGACGGTGACGAGCCCGATGTTGAACCGCTGGCGCACCGTCGGTCGATCAGGCGGAGGCACCGACGCGGCGTCGGCGGAATCGGTGAGGCGCGCGGCCAAGCGGGTGGCCGGCGTCGACTCGACGAGCCGGGCGATGTCGGCCCAGCTGGCGAACTGGTTCAACTCGCGCATGAGGGCGGGGACGCGAGACAGGATGAAGACCGCGCCGAGGACGAAGAACGTGGCGATCATCGCCGCGTACGCGGGTCCGGTGAGCGTGCCGGCAACCTGCCAGACCTCGGCGTTGATGAAGAGGAACGTGGTGAACAGCAGCAGCAACGGCAGCGCCCGCACGACCACGTTGAACAGCAAGCTCAGTTGCGATGTCGTGCGCTGAGCGGCCCAGCGCAAGAGCGGCCACACGCCGTAGCTGGTGACGGCCCACACCAGGGCGAGGACGGCGACGGACCCGAGCACTGTCTCCAACCCGTCCGACCACTGGCCGAAGAGGATGGACGGGATGGCCGGGGCGATGATGAACACCGCCAGCTCGGCGGCGCCGATGCGCCGGGGCCGCTCCAAGGCCCGCCGGCGGCGCAGCTTGTTGGCCAGGACCCACGTCGCCAGCAGCACGGCGACCGTGAACACGCCGGCGGCCACGTTCTCGCCGAGGCTCCAGCGCGCCCCGGTGATCTGCAGTGCGTTGAGCCCGAGCGCGACGTAGGCGATCACGAGCAGCGGCAGCGCCCTGGCCCAGATCTGCGCCGCTGTCTCGTGACGCTCGACGAAGTGCGGCAACCCCCGCTCCACGAACCACCGCTCGATCTCGTCGAGCTGCTGGCCAGGCACGGGGCGACGCTACTTCGGGCGTCGTCGGCGCTCGGCGGCGTTCCGTTTCATTCGGGCTCCTGGGCGCGGAGGTTCCCATATTCGAACGTGCGCGCCGAGATCCGAGTTTGAGAACTTCCGCCGATGCACCCGGTCGCCTCCGTGTGCGCACTGGCTTTTCGTCCACGGTCGTTGGCGCGCGGACCGGGGGCGAGTACAAACATCGCCATGGCCCGCATTCTGGTCACCGAAGCGATCGCCGAGGGTGGTCTCGATCGGTTGCGCGCCGCCGGGCACGATGTCGACGTGCGCACCGGGCTGTCCTCGGCGGAGCTGCTCGACGCCGTGCGCGGCGCGGCGGCGTTGATCATCCGCTCGGCGACGACGGTGACCGACGACGTGCTCGCCGCCGCGTCCGACCTGGTCGTCGTCGGCAGGGCCGGGATCGGCCTCGACAACGTCGACGTCGACGCCGCCACCAACCGTGGCGTGATGGTCGTCAACGCGCCGCAGAGCAACATCGTCTCCGCCGCCGAGCACACCATGGCGTTGCTGCTGGCCCAGGCCCGCAACGTGCCCCAGGCCCACGCCGCGCTGACGGCCGGGCGCTGGGAACGCACGCGCTGGGAGGGTGTCGAGCTCGCCGACAAGACGTTCGGGATCATCGGCCTCGGCCGCATCGGCAAGCTCGTCGCCGACCGCGCTCGCGCATTCGGCATGCGCCTCGTCGCCTACGACCCGTTCGTCTCCGCCGATCGCGCCCGCCAGCTCGGCGTCGAGCTGCTGGCGCTGGAGCAGGTCGTCGCCGAGTCCGACTTCCTGACCATCCACCTGCCGAAGACGGACGAGACGGCCGGGATGATCAATCGCGACCTACTGCTCAAGGCCAAGCCCGGCCTCCGCCTCATCAACGTCGCACGCGGCGGCATCGTCGACGAGGACGCGCTCGCCGAGGCGATCCGTGACGGCGTCGTCGCCGGTGCTGCGCTTGACGTCTTCGCCGCCGAGCCGACGACCCAGTCACCGCTGTTCGGCCTCGATGCCGTCGTCGTCACGCCGCA
>JALZMG010000304.1 GCA_030858325.1 Actinomycetota bacterium
CGCGGCGGCTGATGCGGTGGCCAGCGCGTCACCGGTGATCGCCCGGTCCGGCACCGTGTCCTCGTCGTCGCCGGTCGCCGCGACGACCGCCGTACCGGCCGCGGCGGCGCCGATGACAGCGGCTGCAGCGATGACGGTGTTCCTCGTTCTGCGTCTCATCGTCCATCCTTGGCTAGGGAGGCCGTGGATTGGCCACGGCGGGCATCTCGATCGCATGAGACGCTACGCCACGAGCCTGAACCTCAGCTGACCGGCGCCCACATCAGTCGGCGAGGAGCGGCAGGTCGAGCGGCTCGCGGATCGTGCGCTTCAGCTCGGAGAACGCCGGAAAGTCGACGAACGTGCGCATCGCGTCGAAAAAGGCGAGGGCCGTCTCGTCGTCGGGAGGCTGCGTGCTGATGACCGGGCCGAACAGCGAGTTCCCGTGCGGCGGGTCATAGGTGATGATCGGCGTGCCGACGCCGGGACCGGTGCGCCGGAACGCCTCGTCGCTCTCCAAGGCGAGCAGTTCGTCCCACGAGTCGTCGTCGGCAGCCTCGATCAGGTCGGCCGGCAGGTCCAACTCGGCGAGGATCGCCGCGGCGTCGACGCGGCGGGCGGCGACGGCGAACTTGTCGTCGCCGGCCGTCGGCGTGTACCAGTAGCGCTCGCCATAGGCGCGGTACAGCCGGGCGACAGCCTCGTTGCCGAAGCGGGTGCGGGCGGCGGCGCAGATGCGGTGGTAGGCACGACCCTTGGCGTGGGCCTCACGCATGGCGTCGGACTTCTCCTTGCCCTCATTGATGTGGGCGAGCGAGATGAAGCGCCACCCGACCTTGATGTCGCGCAGTTCCATGACGCGGCGGATCCAGACCGAGGTCTGCCACGCGAACGGGCAGCCGGGATCGAAGAAGAACTCGATGTCGTACGGGCCGCCCGGCAGCTCGTCCAGCGGCGTGTGGGGGGAATCAATCACGCGCCGAGTCTCACAGCGAATTCACGAGTTCCCCGCCTGTTCGTTATGGTCGTCGCCGCCCGCCGCCGCCAATTGCCGTCCGGGCGGGCAGGAACGGGAGGAGGCCGCATGGCCCTCAGGCAGGTCATCGTCAGCGACATCTCGGGGACCGACGTGCCCGACGAGCAGCATGCGCGCATCGTCGTCACGGACCATCCGCAGCTCCGCGGGTCACCCGTCGAGCTGGACGTGACGAGCGCCGAGGCCGAACGGTTCCAGACGAGCAAGATCGACCTCGTGACGATGGAGATCCACGAGCCGAACCGGCCGAAGCGTCACGTGGCGTTGGAAGCGACCGCGTTCGAGTCGCTGTTCAGCGGCGTCGACATGGACGAGGTGATCAGGGGCGCCAGGTCGGTGTCGGCGTCGAGCCCGTCGGCGTCGCGCAGGGCGACGCGCAGCGGAGCCGGCTCCGGGTCGCGCCGTGGCACCACCGACTACACCTCGCCCGACCACGCCGGCAGCGTGCACCGGGGCCGGGTCACGGAGGCCGAAGCCGAGTACGTGCGCACCAACCTCGACGCCGTCAACGCCCGCCTCGGCGCCGCCGGCGAGCGCCTGATCGATCCCGCCGACGCCAAGGAGAAGGCCCGCTACGGCCTCTGACCCGACCCCCAGATTCGAGCCTGTGCGCGCCCAGATGGCCATTGACGATTCGCGCCCCAGTTCGGCTACGTCAGCATCTCTTGGGCGATGCCGTACCAGAACTCGCCGGAGAGGCCGAGGGACTCGACATCGATGCGTTCGTCGTTGCCGTGGAAGCGTTGCCCGAAGGATTCCAACGTGACGTCGGCGGACAGCAGTCCTGCGCCGTAGGCGACGGCGCCCCGATCGCGGAAGAAGCGGGCGTCGGTGCCGCCGGTGATCAGGCCTGGCGCCAGCTCGGCGCCGGGGTAGGCGACCTGCGTGTTCGCCCGCAGCGCGTCCCACAGCGGATTGTCGACCGGCGACCGGGTGGCGTCGGCGGACTGCAACGGCGTGATCTCGACACGCTCGGCCAGGTCGCCGAGCGCCTCGGCGAGGTAGCGGTCGACGACGTCGGCATCGTCACCGGGCACGGTACGCATGTCGACGTCGAGGTCGATTACGTCGGGGATCGTGTTCGTCTTCTGGCCGCCGTGGATGACATTCGGGGAGATCGTCGTGTGCGAGCCGGCGTGGGCGAGGCGCGCCGCCGCCGGCGGCAGCGTGGCGATGGCGTCGAGCACGCGGTCGGGATCGAGCAATGCCGCGCGCAGGTCGTCCGGCAGGCCGAGCCGCTCGACCTGTACCTGCCACAGGTCGTCCAGGTGTGGGCGCGTCCGATACGTGGCCAGCCGGCGGACGATCTCGGCAGCCGTGATCAGCGCGTTGTCGGCGCCGTAGGGCATCGAGCCATGGCCGGGTGACCCGGACACGCGCAAGCGGCGCCAGGCGATCCCCTTCTCGGCGACGTTGACGACGACCGAACGCGTCCCGTCAGGGCCGACGCTCGACCACCCGCCCAGCTCGGTGAGCACGTAGTCGGCACCGACGGCGTCCCAGTGCTCGTCGCACATGAACTCGGCGCCCCACTGGCCGCCGGCCTCTTCGTCGGCAACGCCGAAGTACACGAGCGTGCCGCGCGGCGTGAACCCGTCACTGGCGAGTTGACGCACGGCCACCGCCATCGACGCCGTGATGTTGAGCATGTCGATGGCCCCGCGGCCCCAGATCTCCCCATCGACCACCTCTCCACCGAACGGGTCGCGTGACCAGCCAGCAGGGTTGACGGGCACGACGTCGGTGTGACCCATCAGGCACAGCGTCGGCGCAGCCGGGTCGTATCCCTCGATCCTGGCGACGATGGACGTCCGTCCCGGCCGGCTGTCGAAGCGCTCGACACCGATGCCCGCACCTTCCAGGTAGGTCTGCAGGAGGTCGGCATTGCGCACCTCCTCACCGCTGTCTGGGTTGCCGTCGTTGACGCATTCGTTGCGGATGAGCGCCTGCAGCAGCTCGGTGGTCGGGCCGGTGAACCGTTCGGACATGGGGTGTACGTTACGTGGCTGCCACTTGCTCGATCACGGCGAGGATCTCCTCGCCGTAGCGCTCCAGCTTGGCGGGACCGATGCCGTCGCAGGCGACCAGCTCGGCGGACGACGTCGGGCGGGCCAGCGCGATGCCGCGCAGATGGCGATCGTTGACGACGACGTAGGCGGGGACGCCATCGGCCTGGGCGCGTTGCGTGCGCCACGCCCGTAGCGCCGTCTCGGCCTCGGCCGGCGCGCCCCACAGCTGCGCCGGTGGCACGAGCACTGCCTGACGACCGGCGTGCTCGACGCGCTCGCCGAAGCGCACGCGCAGCACTCCGCCGGGTGGTGTGCGCACGAGCACGGTACGTCCGTCGAGCGCCTCGATCGTGCCTTGATAGCCGCCGAGCACGGTGATCACGCGGCCCTCGTCGGCCTCGATGCCGTCGACGGTCTGGTCGCCGGACGCCGTACCGCCGGCACCCCTGCGGCGGGCTGGCGCACCGCTGCCGGCGGTCGCGCTGAGCGTCGGCTGGCGAACGGTGCGCGGCGGCGCTGGCGGCGGCGCCGTGCCGGCCATCTCGTCGAGGAATGGGGAACGCCTGGCCGCGTCGGCGAGCACGACCACGCGATGGCGTCCTCTCGTGATGCCGACGTGCAGCACGCGCCGTTCCTCCTCGATGTCCTCCGCCAGGCGGTGCGGCACGACGCCCTCGACGACGCCGAACACTGCCACGCGGTCCCACTCCCGGCCCTTCACCCGGTGGATCGTGGACAGCGTCAC
>JALZMG010000308.1 GCA_030858325.1 Actinomycetota bacterium
GCGTGAGCGCGATCGCCGGACGGCAGCTCCACGTCGGCGTGGGCAGCCCAACCGAGGGCCGGACCACCGATCGCCTCGAGGCGGTCGGCCAACTCGTCGTTGTCGGCCGGCTGGGCGCCCCGACCACCGGCCCAGACGACGATGAAGCCGGCCGACCACGACGCCTGCAGCTGAACCGGCGCCGGTGGTTCCTCGGCGATCGCCTGCGACGGCGGTGCACCGGTCTCCAGCCGGGTCAGCGCGGCGAGCAGCCTGTCGCGGTCCTCCTCAAAGTCGGCGACGACGAGCTCGCGTTCCTCGGCCGGAAGGTGACGGACGGACTCGAGATCCTCCTCCACGCGGCTGACGAGCCGGGCGACCGTGCGCCTCGACGCGCCGGGATCGGCGTCGACGAGCGCGGCCTCCTGCTCGGTGGCGCGACCTTCCGCCACCGCCCACACGGCCATCTCGAGTTCGTACGTCGCGTTGCTCACGATGTGCGTGACGCTCCCTGCGTCGCCTCGGTCGGGTTCCGACGCCCGAGGCCTGGACCAGGCATCCGGAGGACGGCACGGGTTCGCCAGCCGGCCTTCGCGACCGCTCACAGGAGCGGGACACCCGCTCCGATGATACCGCCCCCCGACTGCCCGCCCAACACAGACCCGCCGGTCGGACACGCACGGCCCTCTTCCTCGGCATGCGAGGTCTCGTGCAACAGAGGGTTCCGTGACCCCTTGACAGTCCCAAAACCCCGGGACGTCCAAAACCTCGGATGGTCAGCGGGCGACGAAGTACTTCGACTGGGGGTGGTGGCAGATGATCGCCGAGGTGGTCTGTTCGGGCTGATACTGCCAGCCCGTCTCCTCGCCGACGTCGATGCCGAGCCGGTCGGCGTCGAGCAGGCGGGCGACCGTGGCGTTGTCCTCCAGGTCCGGGCACGCCGGGTAGCCCCACGAGTAGCGGCCGCCGCGGTACTGCTGGCGGAACAGCCCGGTGACCGTCGGACCGTCCTCGGCGGCAAAACCCCACTCCTCGCGGATGCGGCGATGCCAGTACTCGGCCAGCGCCTCGGCCATCTCCACGCCGAGGCCGTGGAGCAGCAGGTACTGCTGGTACTGGTCGTCGGCGAACAGCTTGGCCGTGGCCTCGCTGACGGCCTGACCCATCGTGACGATGTGGAACGCGGCGTAGTCGATCTCGCCCGACTCGACGGGGCGGAAGAAGTCGGCGATGCACAGGAACGGCGCCGCCTTCTGGCGGGGATAGTGGAAGCGGGCGGCCTCGGCAGTCCGTGACTCGTCGGTCCACACGACGAGATCGTCGCCGTCGCCGTTGGCGGGGAAGTAGCCGTAGACGACCTGCTGCACGAGCACGCCGCTGGCCTTGGCCGCACCGAGCTGCTCGCGGAACACCGACCGGATGCGGCCCTTGAACTCGTCGTCGGACTCAGGCTTCCCGGCGACGTCCTTCTGCGGCCGGAACTGCCATTGGTTGCGGTACAGCGCGGTCTCGTTGACGTACTCGGAGATGTCGTCGAGGCTGACGCCCTTGATCACCCGTGACCCGAGGAACGGAGGAGTGAAGACCGGGTTGTCGGCGGCGACATCGGGAGAGCGACGGGGCAGCGCGACCGGCGCAGCCGTCGCGTCGCTGCGCGCCGGCAGCTCTCGGCCCGTCGGCACAGTGCCGAATTCCGGATCCCACACCCCGGAGCGCTTCATGCCCATCAGCGCGTCGAGCGTCGACAGCCCCTCGAACGCGTCCTTCCCATAGAACAGCCTGCCGTCGTAGAGCTGGCGCAGATCGCGCTCGACGTAGCGTCGCGTCAGGGCCGCGCCGCCGAGCAGCACCGGGGTCTCGGCGAGGCCGAGGTTGTTCAGCTCCTCCAGGTTGTCGCGCATGATCAGCGTCGACTTGACGAGCAGCCCGCTCATGCCCAGCGCGTCGGCGCCGACCTCTTTGACCTTGGCGACCATCTCGCTGATCGGCACCTTGATCCCGAGGTTGTGGACCTCGTAGCCGTTGTTCGTGCAGATGATGTCGACGAGGTTCTTGCCGATGTCGTGGACGTCGCCCTTCACCGTGGCCAGCACGAGCCGGCCCTTGGCGCTCGATTCACCGACGCGCTCCATGTGCGGCTCGAGGTAGGCGACGGCGGTTTTCATCGTCTCCGCCGACTGCAGCACGAACGGCAGCTGCATCTGTCCGGAGCCGAACAACTCGCCGACGACCTTCATCCCGCCGAGCAGGACGTCGTTGACGATGTCCAGTGCCGGCATGCCGCCGGCCAGCGCCTCGTCGAGGTCGGTCGTCAGCCCGTCCCGGTCGCCGTCGACGATGCGGTGGTGCAACCGCTCACCGACGGGCAGGCCGGAGCGGTCGGGCTTTTCCGTCTTCGTCGACTTGACGTCGGCGAACACCTCCAGCAGTTCCTGCAACGGGTCATACGTGTCCGTGCGGCGGTCCCACACGAGGTCCAGGCAGACCTGGCGCTGCTCGTCCGGCAGGCGGTTGAGCGGCACGATCTTGCCGGCGTGGACGATCGCCGAGTCGAGCCCGGCCTCGACGGCCTCGTGCAGGAACACGCTGTTCAGCGCGTGGCGGGCGGCGGGGTTGAGCCCGAAGCTGACGTTGGAGACGCCGAGCGTCGTGTGCGCGCCGGGGATCTCGGCCTTGATGCGGCGGATCGCCTCGATCGTGGCGATGGCGTCGCTGCGCAGGTCGTCGCCACCCGTCGACAACGGGAACGTCAAGGCGTCGAAGATCAGGTCCGATGCCGCCAGCCCGTAGCGCTCCGTGGCGATCTCGTGGATGCGGTGGGCGATCTCCATCTTCCACACGACGTCGCGCGCCTGGCCGCGCTCGTCGATCAGCAGGCAGATCACCGCCGCGCCGTACTCCCGGGCCAGCGACATCACGCGGTCGAAGCGCGAGCCCGGCAGCTCG